>CAZPUY010000012.1:0-9377 GCA_964589905.1 Candidatus Woesearchaeota archaeon | reverse complement strand
TTACTATTTTTTTAATTTCATCTATTGTAAAATCAACTTCGGCAATAGTTTCCATAGAATCGGCAGTTCCGGCAGGAGTTGTTATTGCTCTTGAAGATGTTTTTGGAATTATTAATCCTGCCACAGCACAAATAGAAACAATTATTGGTGTAGTTCTTCCGGCAATCCCACCAATTGAATGTTTATCTGCAATTTTTTTATTTTTAAGTTTTAAGTTCAAGCTTTTTCCAAATTTTAGTATTGAATTAATAAGGTAAATTGTTTCTTTCATATTCATGCCTTCTTTATACATTGAAGAAATAAAAAGAGCAATTTCTGCTTCTGCAAGAGCATTATTAACAACATCATGAATTATTTCATTTATTTCATTTTGCGAGAGAATTTCTCCGTTCATTTTCTTTTTTATGAATATTAAACTTTTAGGAGATGGAGAAAGGTCCACATCAACTTTCTGTCCTTTTTTTAATGATAATCTTGCTTTAAGTTCAGAAGAAACAGCGATTTCATTTTTTCGAACAAGGGTTTTTGCTGTGTCAATTATTGTTGATGTTTCCTGCGGATTTTTTGAGAGAGTTTTTATAGAAATCCTTCCTTTTGTCTTTACTCCTATAAGATTTGCCGTATCCTCATTTAACATTGCAACAGGAATTCCTGCAGACCATTTAAGAAGTTTTATTTTTAATTCCATCTCTTTTAATTATAAAAAGAAATTGTTTTTTATATTTATCTTTTAATCTTTACACTCTGTTTTTTTTATTAATATGCCGGGAATTGGCTTGTTTCTGTAAATTTCAATTATTGTTATCAAATAAGCCAATATTAACGGACCTAATATAATTCCCAAAATTCCAAAAAGTAAAAAACCGCCAATCATACCTGTCAAAAGTAATCCTGTATGAATCTTGGTTCTTCTTGAGACGATGAAAGGTCTAAGAAGATTGTCAGAAAATGAAGAGATTAAGGTAAGTATCAAAATTCCGAATGCAGAGAAAGAATTTCCCCCTATGATTAGATATATTGCAACAGGAATTCCGACAATAGCAGGACCAATAATTGGAAAAATTCCGGCTAATATCCCTGTTGCTGTCAAAAGGAAAGCATTTGGAACCCTGAATATAAAAAAACCCAAACCAAGAATTATTCCCTGTATTAATCCGATAATTACCTGTCCGTAAAGAATTGAGAAAGTTATGTCCTTTGTTGATTCAAACAACTTCTTTTCAATTTCTTTTGAAAAAGGCAATAAGCTTTTGATATAACCAATTATCTGGTCATTATCCCTAAGAGAATAAAAAAAGGTAAAAAATACGACAAAAAGTTGCAGGAGTATGGTCGGAAAATTAAGGATTATATCTGAAAAATAATTCATTAGTAAATTTGTCACCCTAGCAATAAATGACTGGATAATTGAACCTACTTCTTGTGAGAATTCTGCTGAAGCAAATAAAGAAGGAAATATTTTTTCCAGAGGCGTTACAATGTCCAACTGCTGTGATACACGATAAAGTTTTATTGACTCGTCTATTATTATTGGAGTAAAAAACCAAAGAGGAAGAACAATCAATGCCAATAAAAATAGACATATAATAGTTGCTGAAAGATTTTTTAATTTGGTTTTTTTATAGAGCCACTTATAAACTGGAGAAAATATAAATGTAAGCAGAAAACCTACAATTACTGAAAATATTATGGGTTTTAACAAAAAGAAAGACAGAACTATTAAAACAGATACTATTACTGTAGTTGTAATTTTTCTAAAATAAGTGTCATCCATTTTATATTATATTAATATAATAATCAAATTTATAAAAGTTCCGAAGAAAAATTTATAAGCAGGATTTGATAAAACTATTTATGAATTTTATAAAGAAAATTGTGGATAAAAATATTGATGAGAGTGTTCACTTGCAGTTTCAGAAATTTAGCAGGGGAGAATTTCCGAATAAAGCGATAATTGAAGCAAAGAATTCTAATGGAAAATATACAATTAAGACATCTGCTGAGTTTGCAAATGAATTAGTCAGGATTATGGCTGAAAAACTTGGTGGAGAAAAAACAAATATTACCGGAGCAGTTGTGTCAACCAATGACCTAACAGGGGTATTAGATTTCAAAGATAAAAAACAATTTCAGGGAGTGAAGAAATATTTAATTGACAAAGAAATGAGAGGCGATGAGATTATTAGTTTATTAGACAAATTTCCAAAAACATTTTTTGCATTAAGTTTTAATGTTGGAAATGATGTTTTGAAAATTAAGCCAAAGGCTCCGAAATCCGGAAAGCCGGGAAAAGGAAATGAAGAGGTTAGAGCTGATTTTTGCAGTTTGAAAACAACAGATAAGAATATTGTAAAGAGTTTTATTTTTGAAAAATCTGATTTTAAAACAGCAGAAGTGAACCATAAATTAATAATTGAAGAAATTGTAATTCCAGAAGAACTGAAACAAGAAAAAGATTTTGCTGTGGTTCGGGAGAAATCCCTAAGAAAAGGAAAAATAATGCGAAAGGCAGTTATTGACGGTGAAGAAATGAAAAGTGAGACTGAATTTGAAGCGTAGGGAAGATTTATAAATCAATTTTTTCTTTCTAATTTATCCAGGGTTATAAAATGTTATCCGCATTATTGAAAAGTATAAGAAATGGCACCACCGAAATCACCAAGGAAAGGAAGTTTGCAATACTGGCCCAGAAAAAGGGCTAGAAAAATTTTGCCTAGTGTTAACTGGAACGCTATAACTTATTCTCAACCAAAACTTAAAGGATTTATTTGTTACAAGGCAGGAATGGCTTCTGCTTTTGTCAAAGATGAAAGTTCTGATTCAATGACAAAAGGGAAAAAGATTATTATTCCTGTAACAATTGTTGAATGCCCGCCGCTGAAAATATTTTCTGTCAGATTTTACAAAAATGGAAAGGTTGTGAAGGAAATCTTAAATGAAAATTTAGATAAGGAATTAAAGAGGAAAATCAAAATCCCGAAACAGGCAAAAAAAATCGGAGAATTATCAGGAGATTATGATGATGCAAAAGTTCTATGCTATTCTGTTGTTAAAAAATCAGGAATAAAAAAGACTCCGGATTTAAGCGAGATTGCTATTGGCGGGAATCTTGATGATAAAATTAAATTCATCAAAGAAAATTTAGGAAAAGAAATTTCTGTTTTGAATATTTTTAATAAAGGGGAACTGGTTGATTTCAGGGGATTAACAAAGGGAAAAGGTTTGCAAGGACCTGTGAAGAGATTTGGGATTACATTAAAATCACATAAATCAGAAAAAGGTGTGAGGAGACCCGGAAGTCTTGGTCCATGGCATCCTGCAAGAACAACATTCTATGCTCCGCAGGCAGGACAATTAGGAATGTTTACAAGAGTTTCTTATAACAGTAAAATAGTAGATATGGGAAAAGCAGATGACAAAGTTAAAGGAATAAAAAATTTTGGAGGCATAAAAACAGATTATATTATTGTGGCAGGAAGTATACAAGGATCTGCAAAAAGACAATTGCTAATTACAGCTGCTTTACGGGAAACTAAAAAAACTAAAAAGAAAAATTTTGAATTACTGGAGTTAAGATAAAATGAAAACAAAAATATTAGATATTAATGGGAAGGAAAAAGGAAGCATTGAATTGCCGAAGGCATTTTCTGAAACAATAAGGAAGGATATTATTGCAAAAGTTATTGAGGCAAAAAAGACAAGACAACCTTACGGACCTTCACCTGTTGGAGGAAAACAGCATTCTGCAAGCGGAAAAATAAAACATTTGAGACATGTCTGGAAAAGCGGATATGGAAGAGGCGCATCAAGAGTTCCGAGAAAAATAATGTCGAGAAGAGGAAGTCAGTTCAATTGGGTTGCAGCAGAAATTCCTAGTGCTATCGGAGGAAGAAGAGCTCATCCTCCAAAAGTTATTTCGATGATAAATACAAAAAGAATAAACAAAAAAGAGATGGCTCTTGCATTGAAAGGGGCATTAAGTGCAACAACAAATGAAAAAATTGTAAGCAACAGGTATGAAAGATTAAAAGGTAAAAAAATTTCGGGATTGCCTATTGTTGTAGAATCTAAGATAATTTCTCTTAAAACAAAAGAATTAATTTCAAGTCTGAAGAAAATTCTTGGACAAAGTTTATTTGAAGTTGCGATTAAACAGAAAAAAGTGAGAAGCGGAAAAGGAAAATTGCGTGGAAGAAAATACAAAAAAAGTCTTGGTTTGCTTTTAGTTACAGGAAACAAAGAAAATTTGAAAACAAACATTATCGACGTGAAAAATGCAAAAGTATTGAATATTACTGATTTAGCAGATGGCGGTGCAGGAAGATTGACAATTTATACTGAAGAAGCAATTAAAAATTTAGGGGAGAGGATAAAATGTTAAAACCAATCGTTACAGAAAAGGCAGTAATGTTAATAGAAAGCCAGAATATCCTAACATTTGTAACAGAAAAAGAAAAGACAAAACCTGAAATAAAAAAAGAAATTGAGGATTTGTTTAAGGTAAAAGTTGGAAAATTAAGGACAATGATAAAGGGAAATAAGAAATATGTTTATGTTCAATTAAAAAAAGAATTTCCTGCTATTGATGTAGCAACGAAATTAGGATTAATGTAAAATGGGAAAACGAATAATTCAACAGGCGCGAGGGCACGGAAGTTTCAGTTACAGAGTCAGGAGAAGAGCATACAAATACAGATTAAAATATCCAAGAGAATTAAAGGGAGAAGGAACAATCATAAAATTATTTAATTCATCAGGACATACTGCTCCATTAGCAAAAGTAAAATATAACAAAGGAACTTTTTTTATACCTGCATGCAGTGGAATGAATGAAGGACAAAAAATAAAATTTGAAGGGAATGAAATAAATAATGGAAATATTTTGCAATTGAAAGATATTCCATTAAAAACACCTTTATACTGCATTGAAAACAGGCCAGGAGATGGCGGAGTTTTCATAAAAACTGCAGGAAGTTCTGCTGTTATAAACAGAATCATCGGAGAAAATATTTTCATATTAATGCCGTCGAAAAAAGAAAAAAAGTTTAACAAAAAATGCAGAGCAATCATTGGAATTATCGCAGGGGCAGGAAGACTGGAAAAACCGATTATGAAAGCAGGAAAGAACTTTTATATTAAAAAAACACGAAATAAATTATGGCCGAGAACATCTGCCCTTAAGATGAATGCAATAGACCATCCATTTGGTTCTGGAAGAGGAAAAAGAATCAAGAGCAAGATTGCAAAGAGAAATGCGCCTCCTGGAGCAAAAGTCGGATTGATAAGGCCAAGAAGAACAGGAAGGAGAAAGAGATAAAATGGCAATAGAAACATCAACAAAAAAACAATACACTTTCAGAGGAAAAACAATTGAAGAATTGAAAAATTTAGAAGTCAGAGAATTTTCAAAATATTTGAAATCAAGGCAGAGAAGAACTGTTCTCAGACAATTTCATGATATTGAAGATTTTGTAAACAGGGCAAATAAAAAAATAGAAAAAAATAAACCTATAAAAACGCACAAGAGAATTTTGGTAATTGTTCCGAGAATGGTTGGCATGAAGATATCTGTATATAATGGAAAAGAATTCGTTCCTGTTGAAATAGTCAAAGAAATGTTAGGGCATAGATTGGGAGAATTTGCTCTTACAAGAAGCAAAGTTAAACATAAAGCCGCAGGAGTCGGAGCAACAAAAGGCTCAAGGGCAAAATCTAAGAAATAAACAAAATGACAGAAAATAAATTTTCAGCACAAATACAAAACCAAGGAGGTTTTGCATAATGACAGAAAAAAATTACAATCCAGAACAGAAAGGAAATAAGTCTATGAAGAAACAGCAGAAAGCAGAGCAAAAAAAAGAAATAGTTGATGCAAAAAAAGTTGAAGATAAGAAAGAAAAAACAGAAAAAGAAGAAGTAAAGGAAGAAAAAAAGCCGGTACAGAAAAAAGAAAAAGTGAAAAAAGATGAAGCAATTGTCAACGGAATAAGACTTCCCATATCAACAAAAGATTCAGTTGAAATCTGCAGATTCATAAGAAAGAAAACAATAGACAAAGCAATTTCAGATTTAGAAGAAGTTTTGAAATTCAAAAGGGCGATTCCGATGAGAGGAGAAATACCTCACAGAAAAGGAAAAGGCATGATGTCAGGGAGATATCTAACAAAAGCAGTTGGACATTTTTTAAAATTGTTAAAGACTCTAAAAGCAAATGCAAATGTCAATGGACTGGAAGAACCTATAATCATTGAAGCAATTCCGAATAAAGCTGCCCGTCCTTATGGAAGATTTGGAAGCATCAAAAGAAAAAGAACTCATGTTAAAATAAAAGTAATTGAAAAAAGTAAACTAAAGAAAAAAAATAAGGAGAAAAAATCTTAAAATGGAAGAAAGAAATGTTGTAAAGTTCAAGAAAGATGAATTTTCTATCAAGGAATATATTAAAAGCGTATTAGGAAAAGGAAAGATAAGCAAGGTCAGAATAGAATACACCCCTATCGGAGAAAAAGTTATTATTTCTACAAACAAGCCAGGGTTGGTTATCGGAAAAAGAGGAGAAAGAATTGAAGAACTTACTAATGTATTAAAAACAAAATTCAAACTTGAAAATCCTAGAGTTGAAATAGAGGAAATAAAACAACCTGAATTTGATGCGCAGATAATCGCTGACGAAATTGCTCTTGGATTAGAAAGACTTGGCCCTCTCAAATTTAAAGTCATAGCATACAGAAGTTTGCAGAAAATTATGGATGCTGGTGCTTTGGGAGTAGAAATTATACTTGGAGGAAAACTTCCGGGCTCAAGGGCAAAAACATGGAGATTTTCACAAGGATATTTAAAAAAAATTGGAGATAGTGCAAAAGTTGTTGACAGAGCCAAAGCAGTCGCGCAGACAAAACCAGGAACTGTCGGAGTAAAGGTTAGTATTCTTTCTCCTTATGCTATTTTGAAAGACAAGATAATAATCAACAAAGATGTCATTGAAAAACTAAAATCTGACTCTCTTAAAGTTGAAGAAGAGAAAGATGAAAAACAGAAGAAAACAAGGAGGAAAAAGAAAGTAGAATAAAATGCCGTCGATTAAATCAAAAGATATCCAGAAAATGAGCAAAGAAGAAAGAATGAAAAAAATTGAAGAATTAAAACTGGAATTAATAAAAGCAAAAGTCAGTGCGTCAAAAGCAGGAACTTCAAAAATGAAGGAAATAAGAAAAATGATTGCGAGAATACTTACATTCAATACCCAAGAGAATAAATCAAAGGTATTGAGTCAATAAACAATGGAAATATGTCCAAAGTGCGGCTTGCCTAAGCAAGCCTGTGTGTGCGAAAAAATCGCAAAGGGCTCACAAAATATAAAAGTGACAACAGACCGTAAAAGATACGGGAAGATAGTCACTATTGTGGGTGGGTTAAGCGGCGTTGATGTAAAAGAAATCGCAAAGGCTCTCAAAAATGAGCTTGCATGCGGCGGAACTTACAGAGACAATGAAGTAGAACTGCAGGGAGATCACAGAAAAAGGATAAAAGATGTCCTCGTGAAACTCGGGTTCTCGCCTGAAACGATAGATTAAACATACACTAACCAAGGAGAAAAATGAAGAAAAAAACAAACAAGAAGACAGAAGAAGCGAAAGTAGGCAGAACTATCTGTGATGATGAAAAATGCCATATACATGGAAGATTAAAAACCAGAGGAAGAATATTTGAAGGAAGAGTCACAAAAAAATTCCCAACAAGAATAACAATCGAATTAGAAAGAATGATTTATTCAAAAAAGTATGAAAGATATTACAAATCAAAAACAAAAATTCATGCCCATCTTTCAAAATGCATGGAAAATGAGATTCAGGTTGGAGATTTGATAAAAATCCAAGAATGCCGTCCATTAAGCAAGATAATCCATTTCACTGTAATTAAAAAAATAAAAGATAAAACAGAAAAATAAAAAATGAAAGCAGTTAGCGCAAGAGTAACAAGAGCATTGAACATCGGAGCGATAATGAATGTAGCTGATAATAGCGGAGCAAAAATTGTAAAACTTGTATCAATCAAGCATGGAAAAAGCAAAAAAGGAAGACAGGGTTATGCAAAAGTAGCAGACTGGGTAAAAGTCAGTATAAGAAAAGGTTTGCCTGACATGAAAGGAAAAGTTTTTGATGCAATAGTTGTGAGACAAAAAAAATCTTACAGAAGATTAAATGGAGAAAGAGTTGCATTTGAGGATAATGCAGTTGCAATCTTAAAGGATGAAAAAGGAAATCCAAAAGGAACTCAGATTAAAGGAGTAGTTGCAAGGGAGGTTATGGAGCGATGGTCATCTGTGGCTAAAATCGCTTCAAGTGTATATTAAAATGAAAAAGAAATTCAGCAAACATTGGAAATCAAGCAAGCAACCGAGAAAACAAAGAAAATATTCAGCGAATGCTCCGTTGCATATCAAGAGAAAAATGTTAAGTGTGAATTTATCAAAAGAATTGAAAAAGAAGTATGGAAAGAGAAATATTCCTGCAAGAAAAGGAGACACTATTAAAATTTTAAGAGGAAAGTTCAAGAAGAAACAGGGAAAAATAATAAAAATAAACACAAAAAAATCAAAATTAGAAGTTGAAGGTATCCAGGTAAAAAAGCAGGATGGTTCAAAAGCAAATGTGAAGATACAGCCTTCAAATGTTCAGATAATTGAATTAAATATCGAAGATAAAAAGCGAATGAAAAATCTAAAAATAAAAACTGAAAAGAAAGAAACCAAAGAAGTTAAGAAAGAAAATCCAGATAAGAAGGAGGAAACTAAAAAATGAAGCATCTAAAAAGACAGAAAATTCCGAAAAAATGGCCGATTGAAAGAAAAGGGACAAAATATGTAGTTAAACCAAGTTTTAACATTGAAAACGGAATGCCGTTACTTATTATATTAAGAGATATATTAAAATTTGCCCAAAACAGAAAAGAAACAAAAAGAATAATTCATTTAAAACAGATTCTGATAAATAGAAGATTTGCAAGAGATGAAAAAGAAAATGTATTATTTTTTGATACATTGAGTATATTAAAAAAACATTACAGACTTGAATTGTCAGAAAGTGGAAAATTTTATTTTAATGAGATAAAGGAAGATGAAGCAAACAGGAAAATAGCGAAAATAATTGATAAAAAAATGCTGAAGAAAAAAAGAATGCAGTTGAATCTTAGCGACGGAAGAAATTTTTTATCTGATTTGAAATGCGATGTAAATGATTCGGTTATTATAAATTTAAAAGATAGAAAAATAGAAAAATGCATTCCGTTAAAAGAAGGGGCAAAGATAGTTATATTTGCAGGAAAACACATCGGAAAAAGCGGAGAAGCAAAAGAAATAAATGAAAAAGAAAAAACAG
>CAZPUY010000011.1:0-9538 GCA_964589905.1 Candidatus Woesearchaeota archaeon | reverse complement strand
ATTCCGGAAAGATTTTTGAATTGCTCGCCTTCTGTTGTTTCTGTAGAAACTGTTTCTATATTTGAACCAATATTTTTTGCCAACCTTATAAGCTCTTTCGCAGTTTTTTTGTCAAATTCCTTGGAAATAATCAAGGTTTCAACAGCGCCATACTGGAGCGCTTTTCTAATATCATCTTCCTTGTAAAAAACCATGCCCGGTTTTTCTCCGAGAGTCTCAAAAAACTTTTCAAGAATTTTTTTCTCATGCACAATTTCCTGATCAGCAAGTATATCTCTTGATTTTTCAACAAGTTCCTTTAATCCGGATTCATCAGAATCTCCAATATCAATTCTTCCTATAACCTTTTCTCTCAGTTTTGTTACAAGATATTCCCCGTCAAGAAATTCATCTTTTGTCGGAATCGGCCCACCAACCAAAATTCCCTTAAGTTTCGGCATGTCAAAAAATATTTTCTTCATTTCTTCTGCAATTCTTTTGTAAAATTCTTTAGTCAGTCCTTCTGTAATCCTGTGAAATCTCTGTGAAGATTGCCCTCCTGCCCTCACTTTGCTTGGAACACCAGAAGTCATTTTTTGCAAAATTTCTATCCTTTTTCCCTCGAGAATCCCTATTGCCGCCTCTTTTCTGTCCATCACAAGCAAACCAAAAACTTCAGAAACTTCCATCATAATTCTCAACGGCTCAAGAACAAAATCTTTATCACATCTGTAAAGTCTTGTCTTCAACGGCATCGGCGGTTCAATATCCCACAATTGCAAATCACTCTGCCCTTCAACCTTTGAAACATTTCCGGCAAATAATGCCAGCCCGTTCTCAGGAGTTTTTTTCAGTCCTTTAAGATATCTGACTATTTTATCAAGAGCATCAATCACATTATTTCTCGTCGTCGTAGATTTTATATTCTTAGCAGTTGACTTCTCTGCTTCAAGCTGCTTTTGCACAGAATTCACATCATAACCTTCAGCAATATAAACTGTTATCAGTTCAGTATGTCTTCCCCTATGAGTTTCAAGTTCTGCAATTTTTTCTTCAAGTTCATCTTTAGATAATTTCATTTTATGAATTCTACATTAAAATTTCCTTGTTTAATTTCTTTTGCATTTGTAACATCCTTTAAGTCTTCCAGCATTTCCTTAATTACAGCAAAGTTTTTCTTGTCTAATGTAACAATACATTCAGCATTCATCGGTTCTTGATTTTTCGTTTTTTCCTGTCTTATCTTCGCTAATATTTCCACAAATAAATCTCCCGCATTTATTTTTTCATTGCTTTCAACCTCCGGAAATTTGGCCAGATGAATACTTTTTTCTTTTTCAAATTTTTTAAAATAATTCTGATAAATTTCTTCTGTAATAAAAGGTGTTATCGGAGCCATCATTTTCAAAACAGAAAGTAAACTCTCATATAAAACATACTGCGCAGATGCTTTGCTTTTCCTGTTCTCATAAATTCTTTTTTTGACAATCTCAAGATAATTATCGCAAAAAACATGCCAGAAAAAATCTTCAATTATTCTTTTTGCACCGGAAATATTGTAAATTTTATATTGTGCTTTTGCTTTTTCAACAGCTTCTTTGGTTTTCTGCAGCATCCATTTATCTATTTTTTCTAAATTAATTTTTTTCTTATTATAATTTTTTAAATTCAAAAATACAAAATTAGATGCGTTCCACAATTTAGTCAAAAATTTCTGTCCTGCAATTAATTCCTGTTCCTTAAAAGGCAAATCATTCCCTATATTTGCAGTTCCAACCCAATACCGAAATGAATCAACATTATATTTCTCAATTAATTCATCTGCCCAAACAGCATTTCCTTTGCTTTTATGCATTCCTTTTCCTTTCGAATCTAAAACATAAGTTCCTATCATAACATGTTTCCACGGAATTCTGCTGAATAATAAATGACTTTTTAGAATTGTATAAAATGCCCAGGTTCTGATTATGTCATGGCTTTGAGGACGCAGAGACATTGGCATAATTTTTTTATATAAGTCCGGTTTTTCCAGCCATCTGCATGCAACTTCAGGACTATTGCTTGAAGTCATCCACGTATCAAAAACATCTTTTTCAGGAATAGCATCTTTCCCGCATTTTGGACATTTCTTTTTAACTTCAAAAGGGTCAACAGGCAGTTCTTTCTCCTTAGGAAAAATAACTTCTTCACAATTATTGCAATACCAGACAGGAATAGGCACACCATAATATCTCTGTCTTGAAATAATCCAGTCCCAACCTAAATTTTCTGTCCAGTTATCAAATCTGGTTCTCATAAATTCTGGAAACCATTTAATTTCCTTGGCTCTTTTAATCAAATCTTTCTTGTATTTCAGAGTTTTGATAAACCATTGTTTTGTAACAATATACTCCACAGGAGTTCTGCATCTCCAGCAACTTCCGACAGTCTGTGCTAATTGTTCCTGTTTTTCCAATCTCCCTGCTTCTTTCAAATCCTTCAAAATTGCTTCTCTTGCTTCATTCAGTTTCATGCCTGCATACTGATCAGCAATTTCTTTCAAAGTTCCGTCAGGATTCAGTAATTCTTTTAATTCAAGTTTGTGCTTTTTCCACCATTCAATATCAGTATTATCACCAAAAGTGCAAACCATAACAATTCCTGTCCCAAAATCAGGGTCAACTTTCTCATCACTTCTTACTTTCACCTTATAATTAAATAAAGGAACAATTAATTCCTTCCCGATTAATTTTTTATTTTTCTCATCTTTAGGATTAACAAAAACCCCGACACAGGCAGGCAGAAATTCGGGTCTTGTAGTAGCAACCACAACTTTCTCATCGCTGTCCGAAACATCAAAATAAATATAATTTAATTTAGTAGTCCTTTCCAAATCCTCAACTTCCGCCTGAGCCAATGCAGTTTCATGATAAGGACACCAAATTACCGGCTCTTTTGCCTGATAGCAATCTCCTTTTTTAACTAATTTCAAAAAAGACATTTGAGCAACTTTTTGTGCTTCTGGAGAAATTGTTGTATAAAGCAAATCCCAATCATAACTATGTCCTAATTTCTTGAAAACATTTTTAGCGTATTCTTTCTCAACTTTTTCAGATTCCTTTAGACATATTTTTCTAAACTCTGCTCTGTTTGTTTTTGATTTATTAATCCCAAGTTTCTCTTCAACATATTTCTCAGTAGGAAGTCCATTATCATCAAATCCTGGAGGAAAATAAACATTAAATCCAAACATTCTCATAATACGGGCGATAATTTCAAACTGGGTATAATGTAAAGCATGCCCGACATGCAAATGTCCTGCAGAAGCATACGGAGGAGGTGTATCAATCGAATAAATCTTTTTCTTAGATTTGGAATCAAATTTGTAAATTTTTTCTTTGTCCCAATAATCTCTCCATTTTTCCTCAATTTTCTTGAAATCCAATTTTGATTTTGTCATACAAAAATATATCAAGAAACTTTTAAATACCTTCTCCTTTTATTTAAATTATGGCAGATAATGCAGTAAATATTCCGTCAGGATTCGGCGGATTAGTAAAATTTAAGGAAGAATACGAAAGCAAATTCAATCTAAAACCCGTGCATGTGGTTGTATTTGTAATTCTTATAGTAGTTTTCAGAATAGCCTTGCAGATTTTTATTAAATAAAATGTTACCCGGACTAAACCCTAAAAAAATGAATTCTCTTATGAAACAAATGGGAATATCTCAGGATGAAATCCCTGCCTCAAGAGTTATAATAGAAAAAGAAGATGGAAATAAAATAGTTGTAAACAATCCTTCTGTCACAAGAATAAAAATGCAGGGACAGGAATCTTTCCAGATTGCAGGAGATGTTTCAGAAGAAGAAAATTTTTCTGAAGAAGACATCAAGACAATAATTGAAAAAACCGGTTGTTCTGAAAAAGAAGCGAAAGAAACATTAGAAGAGACAGGTGATTTAGCAGAAGCAATTCTAAAATTAAGTTAAGATTTTCTTCTTCTAAAAAAATAATAAAAAGAAATATATAAAAACTTCAACATCCTTACAATTTACACTTCTAGGGGGTTTATGGAAGAAATAATTCAGGAAAAAATAAGCGCAGACCATTTACTTTATGTTAGTTTGAAATACACCAAAACATGTGATGTAATCATGAATCTGATTCTGCGTTGGAGAAGGATGATTGAAACCAGCATAGAAAGAGTATTAGAACATGCAAAAAAGAAAAAGAAAATATCAACAATCCCTACAAACCCTGTTGGGCAGATAAAAGAAGTGAGAAATTTATTCAAAAAAGACAAAGAATTCTTGGAAGTCATTGATTTATACGAAATGTTCAGAAAAATCAGGGAACTGAAAATAGAAAGAATCGGCGAGTTTAGAAAAAACGTTACTTTAAAAATATTTTACCGCGGGAAAGAGATAGATGTAAATCTTGAAAAACTCAGAGAATATGCTGATTTATTAGAAAAATTTATAAGCAAAGTTAAGCAATTTCTTTTATCGTAGAACCAATTTCTACAATTTGGAATGAAAAAAATAATTGTTATAACATCTGGTAAGGGCGGGGTTGGAAAAACAACAACAGCAATAAATCTCGGCGCAGCAATTAATTATTTTGGAAAAGATGTCCTTATAATCGATGGAAATTTAACTACGCCAAATATTGGAATTCATTTAAACTCACCTGAAGTTCCCATAAATCTTAACCACGTGCTTTCAGGCAAAGCAGATGCTTTTGAAGCAGTTTATGAACATGAATCAGGAGTAAAAATAATGCCTTCATCATTATCATTAAAAGAATTAAGCAAATTAAAACCTGAAAAAATAAAAGATTTTAGAGAAGATTTCAAGAAGATTTCTGAATATGTAATTGTTGACAGCGCTGCTGGTCTTGGCAATGAAGCGATTTCCCTTATAGATATGGCTGATGAATTAATTGTAATAACAAATCCGGAAATGCCGGCAATAACAGATGCATTAAAAGCAATTAAAATAGCAGAAAATATGAAAAAACATATTTTAGGTGTGATAGTCACAAAAGTAAAAAAGAATGACATTGAAATGCAACCAGACATAGTAAAAGAAATGTTGGAAACGCCTATCTTAGGAATGGTTCCTGAAGATATATCTGTTCAGAAATCTCTAAGCATGAAAAACGCAGTAGTTCACACTCACCCAAAAAGCAATGCATCACGTGCTTACAAAGAAATCGCTGCAAAACTTCTTGATGTTCCGTATGATTCTGACAAAGACAAAGAAGGAGTAATTGAAAGAGTTATGAGAAAATTAGGACTGAAAGCATAAATTATCTAACCCGACTTCCGACTTCAATATCACTTTCAGGAGAAATTAACACAACTTCACTTTCATCTTTATTTACTGCAGCAAGAAGCATTCCCTGACTTTCAATCCCTTTCATTTTTCTCGGAGCAAGATTTGTAAGAAGAATTATTTTCTTTCCTTTCAAATCATCCCTCGAATAATATTTCTTTATTCCTGCACACACAATTCTTTCTCCAACATCATCAACATCCAGAGTCAGTTTGTAAAGTTTGTCTGCTCCTTCAATTTCCTCAACTTTAATTATTTCTCCGACTCTCAAATCAAGTTTTTCCCAGTCTGAAAAATTAATTATTCCTTTAATTTGACCTTCGGGCGAATTAGATAAAATCTTTGATTTTTGTCCTGCCATTTTATATCTTATTAAATAAAATCTCTCCCTTTTTAATATTTTTTGCAGAAAATTGTTTTTTAATTTTTTCTGCAGATTCAGGAATAAACGGACTCAACAATTCAGCAATTTTCAATATGCTTTCTTTCAATTCATAAAGTGCTTTCTTATCCTTTGTTTCCCAAAGTTTTTTGCTCTGAACATATTCGTTGCAAACATCAAGGAATGCGAAGATTTCATTCAATGCTTTATCCAGTTCAAAATTTTCAAAATGCTTTTCAATTTTCTTAATATTCAATTTTTTTAAAAGTTTATTCTCACATTTCTCAACATCATTTTTTTCAATCAATCCTACAACTCTTGAAACTAAATTCCCAAGTTTGTTCGCAAGTTCATTATTATGCCTGTCAACCAATGCTTTTTCATCAAAATCTCCGTCATTGCCTTCTGCAAAAGGAAATTGCCTACATAAAAAATATCTCACTGAATCAGCCCCGTATTTTTCAGCAAGAACTTTTGGAGAAACTGCATTTCCTAATGACTTAGAAATTTTCTGTCCGTTAAATTTCAAAAATCCATGAACAAAAATTGTTTTTGGCAATTTGTAACCGGCTGATTTCAAAAATGCAGGCCAATAAACACAATGAAACCATGAATTATCTTTTCCCAGCAAATGCAAATCAGCAGGCCAATATTTATGATTTTTTCCGGAACCAGTCAGATAATTAAACAAAGCATCAAACCAAACATAAACAATATGATTTTTATCTAACGGAAAAGGAATTCCCCATTTAAATGATGTTCTTGAAATACTCAAATCATTCAAACCTTCTTTGACTCTTGTTATAATTTCATTTCTTCTGGATTCAGGCAAAATAAATTCAGGATGTTTTTTATACAAATCCAAAAGAAATTTCTGATATTTGCTTAATTTAAAAAAATAACTCTCTTCTTTTAATAATTCAATTTTCTTTCCCGGATGATAAGGACATTCTCCGTCTACTAAATCTTTTTCAGTGACATATGCCTCACAATTTGTGCAATAATAACCTTCATATTCTCCTTTGTAAATATCTCCATTTTTCTCACATTTTTTTATAACTTCCTGAACTAATTTTTCATGGTCTTTATCTGTTGTTCTGATAAATCTGCTCGGATGAATATTCAGAAATTCCCATGCTTCTTCAAATTTTTTAGCAAGTTCATCAACAAATTCCTTGGGTTTTTTTCCTTTTTCTTTTGCTACTATTTCAATTTTTTTTCCGTGCTCATCAGTCCCTGTCAAAAACCAAACATCTTCTCCCTGCAATTTATGCCATCGATAAAGAACATCAGCAACAACTTTTTGATAGGCATGTCCAATATGAGGGTTTGCACTAGGATAATCAATTGCTGTCGTAACATAAAATTTCTTTGTCATAAAAAAAATAGAAGTATAATATATAAAAATCTAACTATGCTAACAGAAACAGGCGTCATTAGTTCATCGGCAGAATAAAACCTTCCCAAGGTTTAGAGTCGGGTTCAATTCCCGAATGGCGCATCGCCTTTAATGACGCATTTATGCAAATTTATCTGGGATTTTTCCTACCAAAATTATTTAAAGAATTATCATTATAAATTATAATGTTTAAGAAGAAAAAATGCCAGAAATGCGGAAGAAAAATAGGAGAAAAATATAGTTTCTGTCCTTATTGCGGAAACAGATTTGATTCAGATGATGATGAATGGGGAATGCTTGGAAAAAATGATTTAATATCAAACAATGAAATAAAACTTCCAATAGGCTTTAACGCGATATTAAATTCTCTTATGAAAAATTTAAGCAAAGAATTCGATGAACAATTCAACAGAAATCTCTTCTCTGGTTCAGAAAAACCCAAAAAAATAAAAAAAGACGGGATAAGCATAAGTATCTCTACTTTTGGAAATGGACCGCCGAAAATAAAAATGACGCAGGTAGCAGATAAATCACAGCCGATAAAAGAAACAGAAAAAATAAAACCAAATATTTTTACAAAAGAGAAAATAAAACAATTCAGTAATCTGTCTAAAGAAGAACCATCAACAAAAATCAGAAGACTTTCAAATAAAGTAGTTTATGAAATTGATATGCCCGGAGTCAAATCAAGGGAGGATATTTCTATAATAAAACTTGAAAACAGCATAGAGATAAAAGCTATTGCAAAAAACAAAGCATATGCAAAAATAATTCCGTTAAATCTTCCTATCAAAAATTACAATCTTTCTAACGGAAAGTTAATTCTTGAATTAGGAATAAAAAATTAGAATTATGAAGGAAAATGCACATAGGAATTGTACTTGATGGTAATAGAAGATTTGCTAAGGGTGTCGGAAAATCGCCCTGGAAAGGACATGAAGAAGGAGCAAGAAAAGTAGAAAAATTCTTGGAATGGTGCAGGGAATTAAACATAAAAGAGTTAACATTTTATTGTTTTTCTATAGAAAATTTTAATCGTTCAGAAAAAGAAGTCAATTTTCTTATGGCTCTTTTCAAAAAATTTTTCGCTAAATTTGAGAATGATAAAAGAATTGATGAGAATGAAATAAAAATAAGATTTATTGGAGAGAAAAAATTACTGGATAATCAAATTCAGGAAATGATTAAACGAATAGAAGAAAAAACCAAAAAATATGATAAACATATAATTAATTTTGCAATGGCATATGGCGGAAGACAGGAAATTTTATCTGCTGTAAAAAGATTGATAAAAGAAAAAAAAGAAGTCAATGAAAAAAATTTTCAAAATTGTTTATGGCTTTCAGATGAACCTGATTTTATAATAAGAACTGGGGGAGAAAAAAGAACAAGTAATTTTCTTCCATGGCAGTCAATTTATAGCGAATGGATTTTCTTTGATAAAATGTGGCCTGAATTTACAAAAAAAGATTTGGAAAAAGCGATAAAAGAATTTAAAAGAAGACAAAGAAGATTCGGAAAATAAATGAGGCTGCACGGGCGAGACAACCAAGGTTTTCTTCGCTTAACTTTCCTATTAAATGGTGCATCCTTTTTATGAATAGAATGAGGCTGCACGGATTTGAACCGTGGACCCCTGCCTTATCAGAGCAGTGCTCTAAACCTGGCTGAGCTACAGCCTCATACCAAAACCACAGGAAAAGCTTATTTAAAATTTTTGCCAACCCCAATATTTAAAAATCAATTTTTTCTCTACTTTCTATGGCACACGGAATATATTATTACATCAGAAAAGCATGGAAAAAACCAGACAAAAAAATATTAAGAGAACGGATGATAGAATGGCGTCATAGTCCTGTATTCACAAAAGTTGAAAAACCGATAAGATTAGACAGGGCAAGAGTTCTTGGATACAAAGACAAAAAAGGATTTGTTATAATAAGAGTAAGAATAAAAAGAGGAGGACACAAAAGACCTCGTCCGAATAAAGGAAGAAGAGGCAAGAGAATGCACATAAGAAAAAATCTCCAGATGAATTACAAATGGATAGCAGAACAAAGAGTTGCAAAAAAATACAAAAATTTAGAAGTATTAAATTCATACAAAATAGGAAAAGACGGAGTGAACTATTTCTTTGAAGTTATTTGTGTTGATCCTGCAAAACCAGAAATAAAAAATGACAAAACAATAAATTGGATTTGCGAACCTAAAAATAAAAAAAGAGCCATGAGAGGACTGACTTCTGCTGCAAAAAAATCAAGAGGATTAAGATAAATTTTCAAAACTTTTTTAAATCCTAATTCCTTGTTTAATTTATGTTATCAGAATCACCAATAAATTTGGATAAAGTTCCTCAGGAACAAATTGATAAAGAAATTCTTAGATTAGGAATAATTGCAGAACTTGATGCAATTAATCTTTATGAACAACTTGCAGCAAAAGCAAAAGACAAAAATATCAA
>CAZPUY010000010.1:0-9731 GCA_964589905.1 Candidatus Woesearchaeota archaeon | reverse complement strand
GAAAAAATTTCCTCATCAGGCCAGAAAATTACTTTTGTGCCTGTTTCATTCGGAGAACATTTGCCAATAGTCTCAAGTTTTGTTTTAGCATCTCCCCTCGAATATTCCTGCCTGTAAATTTTTCCGTCTCTTTTAATTTCAATTACAAATTTCTTGGATAATGCATTAACACATGAAATTCCGACTCCGTGAAGTCCTCCTGAAATCATATAAGATTTTTTGTCAAATTTCCCGCCTGCATGAAGTTTCGTTAATGCAACCTGAACTGCAGGAATTTTATAAACTGAATGCGTTTCTATAGGAATTCCCCTTCCATCATCTTCAATTGATGCCGAACCATCTTTATTCAAAGAGACATAAATATTTTTGCAATATCCTGCAAGAGCTTCATCAACAGAGTTATCAACAGATTCGTAGATTAGATGATGCAATCCATCTTTCCCTGTAGAACCTATGTACATTGCAGGCCTTTTTCTTACTCCTTCAAGCCCTTCAAGAACCTTAATTTGCTCTGCTCCATATCCTTCTGTCATTTTTAGTGTTAGAGAATTCTGGCTAATCCTTCAAAAATGTTCAAGCAATTTTGGCCAGATTTCTGGTATTTTATATCCAAAAAACGAAAGAATTATTTATAAACTTTTCTGCACTAAAATTCCAATTTGTCGTCGATAAAATTAAAATTTATATTAATGTATGCCAATTAAATAAGAAATTAATTCAGACCTATGGGATTCTTTTTTTTCTTCTTATCAATAACAGAATTATTATGTAACCTTATAAGAATGATAATAATAAGGACCAAAAATTTTACCATTTCTTTTCCAAAATTGTTACGATTTAGGAATAGTAAAAAGAAAAGAGTTTATATAACCTTTTTTATATAAAAAAATAATGAATAAAAAATTATTTAAAAAAAAGAAACCAGTCTCAAAATTATTAGCAGGAACTCTACTTCTTTCATTACTTTTTCCTTTAACCAAAACAAAAGCAGAGAATTCAAAAACTCTAGAAGAAAAAATACCTTACACCTCAATAAACTTAGAATATCTATACAAAACAAACCCCTTAAATATAGAATACAATTTCATAAATCAAGATTTAAAACCGCAAAACACTCCGCTTTTCCAAATCTCCCAGGACCAGATTTCAGAAATAGAATTAATAAAAGATAAAATAAAAAAAATAGAAATTCCATCATACAAAGATTTACTAAAAGAATCTGAAAATCTTTCAACAAACCAATATTTTATTTTGTCAAGTCAATTAATGAACCTGGCAGATGAAATGGCACACCGGAATAATACAAAAAGTTATTCTCAAGAAGAATTTTTTCAAATGCTCTTATCAAATATCTTAAATCCCTATAGTGTGCAAGGTGCAAAATGTGGAGGAATAAGCAATTTTATAGCTCAATTTTTAGAGGATAATAACATTCCTGCTGCAGTAATTAATACAACCAAACTTGAAGAAGGACATTACAATGTAATCGGAAAGGGGGAAAAAGGAATAACAATCATCGGTGAAAATAATATTTTTGTGACAGACACAAATAATACAAAGAAAGCGTTAGAAAAATATCAGTCTGAAAAAGACATTCCCATGTTTGAATATACATTTTATAATAAGGAAAAATTAAGATATGTTCTCCTCACAAGACAGGGAGAAAACTACCTAAAATTTATTGACCATGACCCTTCATTAAAAACTCTGGAAGAGAAATTAACTAAAGACCATAAAGAAAACCCAAAAATAAAAATAGATTTACACTACGACAAAAATCTAATATTTGGAAGGACGAATCTAAACGGATTTTTAATAAACATAGGAGAAATAAAACAAACTGATTCTTCAAAAAATCAAAGATTAGATTTGTATCAAATCGGGTTTAAAAAAAGTATCTTAACCTCAAAAGAAGAATACCTCAATTTTATTTTAAGAAATAAAAAAATAGATTTTGAATTCTTCTACATAAAAGGAAAATTCAAATTTAATTCAGATAAAATTGAAGAAACCACGTATAAAAAAATAAGAGAAACCAAATATGATAATTTAAACGCAATTTTATTTGATTTGAAAATATCAACAAATAATAAAAAAGGATTTAATTTTGGAACCAGAATCTCAGATAAAGGCACACTTAGAGGAAATTTCCCTGAACAAAGCGGAGTTAATTTATTCCAGGGTTATCCTTCTCTAGAAGCAGGAACTTCTTACAGTCTTCCTATTAAAAGACTCACAATAATACCTTATACTCTAGCACAAAAAAACTTCATGCGAGAGTCTTTTGGAGGAGAAAGTGTAGAACCATACATCTCAGAATTCAAATCAGGAATAAAAACAGAATTACACCTTCCTAAAAAGAGTTTATTATCATTAAATTATTCATACACAAAAAGGCCATGGGAAAAAGAATATACGACAGGACTTTCTTTTGAAACAAAAAAAATAAAATCAAGCATAGAAAATTCAAAAATTAAATCCTCTTACTATTTTTGTCCAGATAAAAATTTAACCCAAATTGAATTAGATTATAAATTTTCAAATTACAAAATAGGAGGATTCTACAAATATGAAAAAACAAATTATGAAGGAGAAAAAGAAAAACAACACTCAATCAATGCAAGAATAGGAATAAACTTCTAAAAATAAAAAAGTGTAGTAAAATAAAATCTAAAAAACATCTTCAAAAAGACCAAAAGAAGAGCACCAAATAAAAGAACTAACACAAACAAGAAAAAAATGTATTATTTAAAGAATATGAATTATTTAACTGACTATTCTTTTTTGGATTTTCTTATCCAATTAACTTTTCTACGTTTCATTGCCATATTTTTTCGGCACTTTGAAGAGCAGAAATATTTGATAGTTCCGTCAGTTTTTACCAAAGTTAATCCTTTTGGATTTTCATAAGTTTTCCCGCAATAAGAACATTTAGGCATCTTCTACTCCTAAATTTCTAGTTGCAATTAATACATTGTATCTTCCTACTGGTTTTAAATAATCAAATGTATAAGAAGGAAGTCTTGATTCAAGTTCCCCCTTTAAAAAAAATAAATTTCCGGCAGGAATTCCGCCAATTATCCATTCAGAAGAGCTACTTATAGATTGAACAAGTTCATCTAATTTTCCTTTAATAAGATTATATTCCATTTTAAGTATATGCTCCCTTTGTTACTTTTGATTTGATTTTCCTTGCTTCAATTTCTGTTTCTCTTAATATCAAAATATCTCCAACCTTTACAGGCCCCTTAACATTTCTTCTCATGCTTTTTCCTTCGTCTTTTCCGCCCTGAATTAAAACTTTTACCTGTGTAATTTCTCCTCTGAATCCTGTCCTTCCAATAATTTCCTCTACAACAGCAGAAACAACTTCTCCTGAAATTTTATCACTTTTTTTTGAAGATTGTTGAGTTGATTGTGATTTTTGGCTTGCCATCTTATTTCAGTCCTTTAATTTCAGCTTCAGCATCGCCGGCATCAATCACTGCAACAGAAGACGCAGGAACAGAAATCCCGACAGATATTCCTAATTTTTGTCTGCTATCTGCTTCTTTGCAAAGAATTTTTTTCTCCTTGCATAAAAAAGGAATGTGTTGAATAATTTCCTTTGGTTCAACATCTGTAGCATAAACAACAAGTTTGGCAGTCCCTCTTTCAATAGCCTTTGTAACTTCATTTGTTCCTTTTTCAATTTTGCCTGTCTTTCTTGCTTTTTCGATTATACTATATATATCTGTCATTTTTATATTATATGAACAAAAGAGAAAGTAATATCCTCGCTCTCGTTCATCGGATAAAAAATTTAGAAGAAAGGGGTTTATAAAACTTTTGTGAAAGGAAAAAGGATTCAAATTGAAATAAAATATATTTTCTGATATATACAATAAAATAGTAAAATATTTAAAAAATTTGTTACCACTAAAATTTATGGCATTTGAATTTGAAATTTATAAAGAAGGACTTGAATTAATTCTTAGAACATATATCCCTCCTGAAGGAATAGTTATGACGCAAAAAGAAATTGAAGATGGGATGAGATTAGGAAATGAAACATTTAGAGAAATGTTAACCAAGAAAGGTTGGTGGAGTAAAGAGAAAGGTTATATTATTAAAGTATTTGAATCAACTAACAAAAAAGAATTAGAAGATGGGAGAACTATATCAGAATACCATGTTAAACCTGCTGGAACTCCTGCGGGATTCTATCAATAATTTATTTTAATTCTTAGGTTTTACTATTCTTCTCGCCAAAACTGAAAAAATTATTCCTAATGTTGAAAAAGACAAAAACCAATTTATCGGAATCCCCTTGGTAATTATAAGAATTAAAAAATTTAATAATAATGAAACTAAACCTGCACCTGTTCCTATTGCAATTATGAATCTTCCAACCCTTATCTTTTTCTTATATATCAAAAACCCTCCAAGGATTACAGCAATTCCCCCAAAAGAAGCTATGATTATTAATAAAGTAAAAATTATTTTTATAACCTGTATATTAAAATATCTTAAAATAAATTCACTAAAAGTTGTTAAAAAAGAAACACCATTTGTTCCTGAAAGAATTAAAAAAATTCCGGAAATAATTGAAAGAATAAAAGAAATTATTCGTTTTTTCATTTCCAACTAACCTCTACTTCATCTGTTCGTTGTCGCGGTTTTATATCTAATTTTTCAATTTCTTTCCCTAAAATTTTTATTCCGGACTTAAACATAATTTCTCCAAGATAAGCAATCATTGCACCATTATCAACAAGAAGTGAATTTTCAGGAACAAATAATTTTGCTCCCCGCTCTTCGCACATAATTTTGCACATTTCCTGAAGCCGTGAATTGCATGCAACACCTCCGCCCAAAAGCAATTCTTTTTTTCCTGTATGTGCCAAAGCTCTTTCTGCTGTTTCAACAAGCATTGCAAAAACAGTTTCCTGCATTGAATAACATAAATCTTCTTTATTATATTTTTTAGAATCTATTTTTTGTTTCAGATTTGTAAGAATTCCTGAAAGAGAAATATCCATTCCTTTCACAACATAAGGAAGTTCTATGTAATTTTTCTCCTCTCGTTCTCGATTTTTCGAGGACAAGGCCTGAACTTGTTCAGAGCCTTCTGCTAATTGCTGTATTTTCGGACCTCCTGGAAAACCTATTCCTAAAAATCTGGCAAAGGTATCAATAAAATTTCCTGTTCCCAAATCCAAGGTTTCTCCAAATATCCTATATTTCCCCGAAGAATAAGCAATTATCTGCGTGTTTGCTCCTGAAGTGTAAAGCATTACAGGATCTTTAGCATTAGTAAGTCTCCCTACTTCCAGATGAGCAATGCAATGATTTACAGGAATAAGAGGAATTTTTTTAAGGGTGATGGTTAGGGAAGTGGTGGAATTAGATAATCTTTTAGATAATTCTTTTGCAAAGTTCAATCCTTCAATTAAACAAGGCGCAAGTCCTGGTCCCTGCGAAAATGCGATTGCATCTATTTTGTCTTCGGTTATTCCTGCTTTATCTAATGATTCAAAATATATTTCATTTTTGTTTTGAAAATGATGTTTCGCGGCTTCAACAGGAATTATTCCTCCGGTTTCTGTCGTATAAGTCTTTTTTATATTAGACAAAATTTTCCCATTTTTAACAATACCCATTCCAAAAGTATGAGCTGTGCTTTCAATTCCAAGGACTATCATGTATATTCAAACTAAACAACATTTAAAAAATATTTTACACAAGTAAGAAAATGCCAAATACAGAATATCCTTCATTCATATGGTCCGAACAACGGGGAGCACTTTTTTTTAATGCTCAACTTCCAAAAGATTACAGAACAAGAATCCAGGGATTTTATCAGTCAGGAGGAAAAAAATATCTGGAAGAATTGGCAGAAAATGTCTCTGTTTCAATGGAAGATATTTTTGGAAGAATAAATATAAAATTACAATGGGACAATGAGGATGGTTTAACAGGAATCTCCATAGACCCATCAGGAGGAGTATATCTAAAAAAACTTTCTTTTGTTGAACACAACCTGGGAACAAAAACATCTCTAATGACTGGAGCAATAATTATTAATTATATTAAAAAATTATTAACAAATTAAAATGCAAATTGCTCTTGTTTATATGGTTGCAGGATTATCCAGTAGGTTCGGAGGAAAAATAAAAGCATTCGCCAAAGTTACCGAAGAAGAAACACTAATTGAATATTCACTCAAACAGGCAATTCCTGCAGGATTTACAAAGATTATTTTTGTAGTAGGAAAACACACTGAACAGCCATTCATAGAAAAATTCGGTGATAATTACAAAGGTATCCCGATAATTTATGCATTACAGGAATTTGATTCTGAAAAAAGAGACAAGCCATGGGGAACATGTGACGCTTTATGTTGCGCAGGAAATGCTATTGACTCTCCATTTATTATCTGCAACGGCGATGACCTATATGGAGAAGAAGCATTCAGAACAATTGTCGAACATTTAAAGAATAAAGAAACTTGTGCAACAGTCGGATATAAGTTAGGAGAAGTTCTGTCTGAGAAAGGAGGAGTAAACCGCGGTATTTTCAAAATAAATAAAAATATAGTGGAATCAGTTACAGAAACATTCAATATAACAAGAGAAAACTTATCATCAGCCGGACTTAATGAAAATGATTTATCAAGCCAGCAGATTTGGGGATTATCTGCAAACGCATTAAAAGAATTAAAAGAAAATCTTATTGAATTTAAAACAAGACATGAAGGAGACAGAAAAGCTGAATGTCTTCTGCCTTCAGAACTAAATGAGTTAATAAAAAATGGAAAAATTACAATAGAAATCTATCCCACCAAAAGCAAATGGTTCGGAGTTACAAATCCTGGTGATGAAATGATAATACAAAAAAAATTAAAATGAATTAAAAATAAAAATAATAAATTATTTTATCTTCTTTTTTTTGCTGTTGCTTTCTTCTTTACAGTTTTCTTTTTTGTTTTTTTCTTTTTTCCGCCTCTAGACATTTTCGCTTCACATACATTTCCCATTCCGTCAACATAGTAAAGATGTCCTGGCTTTCTTTTTATAACCTTATGAACGACAATTTTTCCCATTTTTCTACCTCCTTTTGTATTCTTTATAATATATACCAGCGTCGATATATTTAAATGTTTCTATTTACCGACGGGAAATAACAGATAGTGCTTTTATTAATTCTTTATTTTTTTGTATAATGGGAATCTCAATAAGATTATATGCAGGTTTTTTTGAATAAACCAAAAATGAAAAAGGTTTTACAATTTTTGAATCAGTAATGTGATTTCTTTTGTCAAGCCAGACAGCAACAAATGGAAAAAAAACAAAAAAAGAATGTATTTTTATTATTTGTTTCCTGTTAAAACTAAAAAGCAGGATTTTCGCTTTTTCCCGACGGGAAAACATTAATCCTGAAAACTTTTTCCAAAAACTACAAACTTCAGCAATAATTTTTATCTTCTTTTTTTTATAAGTTATAGTAATTTCTTTTTTCATCTTTTTTCTTTTTGTATTCAGCATAACACCTGTTTACATTTTTTTCAGTAACAAAATCATGATGCTTAAATCCTCCGCCAAAACTTTTTGGAATATGCATTAGTTCATGGATTATAACTTTTATTTTTTCTTCATTGTCAAGTTTGTCGAATCTTTCTGAAAGAAATTCAAGAACATAAACGGCTTTTATTCCGATTGCTTTCTGCATCACTTTATTCAAGCCATGACATCTTGCAATAGTTCCTCTTGAAGAAGTTCCGAAACTTCTGAAACATTTTACATTCGGCAAATCAACATGCGGAAACAGCATAATAGAAATCTCTTCTGCAATTTTTTGTAAATCTTCGGCAAATTCATATCTCACTTTATCTCAATAATCTTCTTGTTAGAAGTTCTCCCAAATTTTATTTTGAAACTTTTTGCAGGAACTCCGAGTTCTTTTGATAATAAATTAATTAATTCTATATTTGCTTTATCATTTTCCGGAACAGATTTCAAATAAACAAGGTATCTTCCATCTCCAAAATTTTCAATTTTTTGTTTTGAAGAATTTGGCTTCACCTTTACATGAATTATCATAATTTAATATTATTAAAATCATTTAAAATTCTATCTTTTCTCAGGAGATTTCCAGTCTCTTCCAAGAGCATGATAAATTTCGCGTTCTGTCCTGCCGGCAATTCTTTTTCCTGTTTTTCTGTTAAACAATCCGTATTGATTAAGTAAAAATCCTTTTTTTCTCGCAACAACCCTTAATCCTATTCCTGCGCCAAATTTGCTGGAATAAGCCATCAAAGTTGCACCCCATGAATCAGAAGTTGTATAATATAATTCAACATTAACTCCCTCAACTTTCCATCGCGATTTTTTTTCTCCGCCCTGAATAAATTTTCCTTTTTTCTTCATAAACTCTTCTAATTTTTGTCTATTTTTTGGTATCAGAACAATATCTATATCAACAGGATTTTTTTCTTTTCTTCTTATGCTTCCGACAATTTCAATTCTTCTGCAAAACGGCTTCAGATAATTAACAATTTGGTTAGCGAGTTTAATAACAAAATCTCCTTTCCTTGTCACAATAATCCTTCCTTTTTTGAATACAACCCTCTTTTTATCTTTCACAAATTTTAAAAGTTTGAATAACTTATAAATTTATTCAAAAGAGATGGAAAATATAGAAGTTATTAATCGCGGAATCTTAGATGAAAAGGAAAAAGCAATCGCAGATAAACTTTTTAATGAATATTATTCAAAAATTCAGAGACTTGTAAAAACCCCATTATCGCTTAGGATAGACATTAAAGAATATAAAAAAGAAGGGAAAGGAAAAAAATTCAGCCTTAATGCCGAAGCTGTTTTTTCCGGAGGAAAACTTATCAGTTCAAGTGCATGGGACTGGAATCTTGCAAAAGCAATTCATAAATTAATGAAAAAGTTAGAGAATGAGATAGAAAAGAAATTCAAAATCAGCAGACAATATTAAGAATAATTATTTTCCTGTTATAATTTCCAATGCATCCCGATGTTTTAATTTGTAATCCCGTCCCAGCATTTTCTTTGTTCTTGCATCAACTGCTCTGATAAAGTTTTTCCCGAAATCTGTATGAAGAAAAAATGCAAAATCAAGTGCTGTTGAATCAGGAGGCAAAAGAAAACAATCCGGTAAAATTTTTCCCTTGCTGTCAGAAAGTTTGTGCGCTCCTGCAGGAAAAATTGCGATGTATCCCAATAAATTAAAAACAGCATAATTCAAAATTTCCTGAACTCCTGTTCCTGTTTCATATTCGTCCAAAACGCTTTTTTTAATTTTATCAAGTGCTTCCTTCTGTTTTTGATTTAGTTCTTTTTTAATTTCAAAATTTCTTTCTCCGGGAATATAATCAATAAGTCCTGCTTTTGCAGCCTCTCTCAGCGCAAGTTCAGAATCTGCAGAACATGGAATAATCACCAAATCAGGGAATTTATCTTTCAGTTTCTCATAATTTTCTTTTCCGTTTTTAGTGTCAATTTTATTTGCTACAATAATCATCGGCTTGCTTCTTTTTCTTAATTCAGATGCAAATTTAAAAATCTGATTTTCATCCCACGAACTCGGTACCGAAGAAAAATTAAGTTTAAGTAATGTAGATTTTACCTGCTCTTCATTGACTTTCAAACCTGAAAATTGTTTAACAACAGCCTCGGAAAATTTGGATTTTTCCATTTCTGCTTTTTTCGTAAAACTTTTCC
>CAZPUY010000009.1:1080-10183 GCA_964589905.1 Candidatus Woesearchaeota archaeon | reverse complement strand
CACCCATATATGATTGCAAATTGCTTTGTATGTTTCCTGCCTGAACTAAATCAAGAGATGAAACACCAGAACCTGTACCATAGACAATTGCTACATTTGCAGCACCTCCTGCAACGAATGGTTGTGGATAAGTAGCTGCAGCAGCAACACCCATAGTCATTCCAACCATTAATGTACTAGCCGCAATTGCTGATATTTTTTTTAAATTTAATCTCATCTTTTTGACCTCCTTTCAACTCTCTTATAGAGGAACTTATACTCTTCCTCTACGATTATGTTGTCAAAGACAACTTCTCTCAACCCGATGATATAGGGTAACCCATCTTGTTGAGATGAACATGACTAACACCCTATTAGAACACTCTTATTGAGTGTTGATACAAAAAACCTATTTTCCTTTAAAAAGGTTATCACCTTTTTTTCTTTTTTTAGAGAAAAATTATACTCTAATAAGATTCTTTTTATAAATATTCTGGTATCACTTTCATATGATTACACTTGTAAAATATTATAATAGAAATATTTATTAATATATGGTTATATATTACATATAACTTTAATATATACTATACAGATATATAACAATAAAAGTAATACATCAAATGACTACCAGAGAAATAACATTAAAAGAGAATAAAGGGGCATTATCTCTTTTCAAAAAAGTCCTCGATAAAGAAGATTTTGATTTTTCAGGAGTAACTGCATTACGGCAATTATTAAGAAATGAAAAGATAAGAATTTTAAGTGTTATAAAATCCGAGAAACCTTCTTCACTATATGATTTATCCAAAAAGTTAGGAAGAAGTTTTAAATCTGTTTATCAGGATGTTAAACTTTTGGAAAGATTTGGTTTTATAGATTTAGTAGAAGAAAAAACAAAAAACAGGATAAGACATCGGCCGAGATTACTAACTGACACAGTAACTGTTCATATTAAAATTTAATCATAATATATGTTAAGAGAAACTTCATAATCCTTGCCTCTGCTCGCAAAAGGCTGGAATCCTCCTTTGTAATTTTTTGTCTCGTTTCCTTCCTGTAAAACTAATCCTTCCTGTTCATCTATTATAATTTTGAACAAATATCCTTTTATTGCACTTTCTTTATTTATATTCCATCCTTTTTCTATTAGTCCTGTCAATGTTTCATTTAAAACCTTGCAACTTTTTTCTCCATTAAGACAGTTCTCATTATTTTCACAAGCAATAATTAATTCCTGCACTGATAAAAATTCTGTGTAATCCGCACAATCGCTTGTATACTGCAAAGATGATTGTATAAAATTTTCAATTTCATAACTTTCTACAGCCTCATTATCAGAACCCCTAAGCATAAACCCTAATAAAATTAATAATGCAACAGAGACTATTACTACAATAATTACAAATCCAACTATCTCTTCTTGTGCTTTCTTATTAATCATCCTTTCACCTCTGAACTAACAATTAATATTGCAAGTTCACATTTGTCATATACGTTGTCTTCGCTTTTTTCTTTTCTGCATAATGAAACAAAGTTTGAAGTGGCAGGCGCAGTATTTGCATCAGTTTTCAGAATCTGGATAATCCCGCAATCAGGATAATTATTTTTATTACACAATACATTTCCCTCGTCAGGATAAATTTTTCTTACCTCTATTCCAGCAACTCCCCAGAATTCTGAATATTTATTGATTCTGTCCTTTAGAACCATCAGTTTATCAAAATCCACGCAGCTTCCTTTAGCACCGAACGAATTCCCACATGAAAATTCAGGTGAGTTTGCAAGTTTCGAAACAAGAAGCATCGCATTTTCCTCTTCAAGAGCAGTTGCTATTTCTTTTACATTATATAGTTTTATAGATAAAAAGAATATTCCAACTAATATAAATAAAAATGTAACTGCTATTAACATAAATGTCATTTGCTGGATTTTTAGTTGCCCTCTTTTATCCTTCATTTTTTTGTGAGTGTCTTCTACCATAGCATGCATCTCCTTGCATTATTTTTAATATCTATCCTCTCTGCTCTTACTTTAATATTTCCAATTTCTTTTGAATTATTTAATCCCTTTGCAAGTCCGCTTAATTCATTCAAATCCGCCCCAAGATTGCTGCCGCATAATTCTTCTCCCATAAATATTTCTTTTTCCTGATATAATAATGAAATTTCTTTTAATCTCATCATTAATCTTTTTAACTGGCATTCATAAATTTCAGAATCAGCAAAGATAGCAGCATACATAAGAGCATCCTCTTCAAAAAACATTTTCTTTCCGTCTTTTTCAACATATTTCAGATTATAATTGACATTTATATCGCAGTTATTCAAACCAAAACAAACTTTTATTGAATTTTCAGAACAATTTTCTGCAAAAAGATTTTTCTGGTTTAAATTTAAAATTTCTTTTTTAACTTCATTCGGAACATTTCCCATAAAACAATAATCATTTTCTGAAGAAGTTATGTAAACCAAATCCGCAATTTTAAAAGGCAATTCAAATGGTTTGGAAAAAATATAAAACTTTTTTCCTTCAATTTGTTCATTGGAGAAAATATATTTATTTTGGAATCTTATATTGATATCTGTTTCTATCCATTTATTAAAACTTTTTTGATCAAGACGAATCAATTGTTCTCCAAAATTTCCTGTGAGTTCGCATCCATTATTTATTCGTGTCTCGGCAGGAATTGTTATCGAAGTCGTTTGCGCTGATTCAAAACTTGTTTCAAGAGGATTAAGCAAAATCCCGATTTCTTTTCCTGTTTCAGCGCTTATGGTTTCCTGCTCTGTGTGAATTATCTTTGAACTTAAGTAGATTGCAAAAAATATTATAATTATTCCGGCAACAATTGCAAAAAGCCAGCCAAATGAAATTTCCAAAACTCCTGATTTATTTTTTGACATTATCTGGTTATTCTGACAAGGGTTTCCCCATAATCTTTTACAATTGTTAAACTGATTTTTCCCTTATTATTCTGTATGCAGAAAGGATTTTCATTTTCAGTAATTTTTTCAATGTCTATATTTTCAATTTTATTTCCTTTAATTATCTCTTTGGATGTGAATACAAGATTCTGAAATTCGTCGTCTTCAAAACATACAGAAGTTATTTTTGTGGGAAGTGAATATGTAACTTCCTGGCTTCCCTGCACACCTTTCCACATTTTATTTATATCTCCCTGAAAATCATTCAAAAATTTCTCAATCTGTATTGTTCTTTGGAAGTCAATAAATTTTGTTATAGCATAAAATCCAAATGAAAGAAAAATAATTATTAAGATAACTGAAAAAATCATTCCGAATGACAAATGTAGCTGTCCTGAAATTGATTTTTTCATCACACTCTTCATAAATAGAAATATTAAATATAACTTATAAATTTATCTCGAAACTTAAAAACATATTTCTATTTAGTAAACACTAAACGGCCTTGCAATTATACTGCACTTATCAGGTAAAGGCTGATTTCCGAAACTATCTTCGCATTTGATATAAAGAGTTGTTTGCGTGTTCCATTCTGTGTAATGATTAACATCACTAACAGTGGTCATTTCAATTCCGTCATTAAATAAATAATCACATGGGTAATTCTCATATTTAGTATCATAGACGCATCTTGCTGCTTCATCTGTTATTAGTCTTAGATATGTTTCTTCATGAAGAGCTCTTACAACTATTGGCGGATTTGCATCTGATTCAACACTAAATGTTACTGTCTCAACATCAGAATTTCCTCCGAGGTCAAGGCATTTTATGTAATAAGTATATTCTCCTTCAGGAAGCCATAAATCTTGCGAATGCTCATATGAATTTGTATTATAGAACATTATGTAATCTGTTGTTTCTCCTGTTCCACTATAATAACAGGTTGCTTCTCCTTCATTGTATCCTGCAGAAGTTTTGGCTTCTAAAGTTACCTTAACACTTTCTGTAGAATCTTTTATTATACTTCCATCTTCAGGTTTTGCCCAGTCAATCACTAATGGCTGAGTTCCTATTAAACTAAATTCATAAGATTCTTTATTTGTATTTCCAGCACTATCTTCACATCTAAAGTAGAACTGATTTTCTACTCTGTCTTTTAATCCTGTTAATGTAGTTTTGCAAGTATATAACATCTGAGCATTCATTTCATAGACACTTGTTGAACAAACCATGTCATTTTCCATATTTTCATAAGTTTGGTCTAAATGACTCCATTTGCACTCTGATGGTTCATTAACATAAACATCTATGTCAACATCTGTTTGTCCGTATGCAATAGGATTTTCGCTTGGTATACTTGTTGTTATTATTAATGGGGGAGTTGTATCTGGTCCTTTTTCTACACAGAACTTGAAAACAAAATCTGCAGTATTTGAATTTCCGTTTGCATCCTGACATTTAACAGCCAATTCATATTCTCCATTATTTTGTATTGTTATATTTTCTGAATTTAATGCAGCTAAACCAGGAAGACTTAGTGTGTATGAATGATTGTATAAAGCCAAACCCCCACTCATAAAAAAGTTCATATCTTCAAAATTCTTTTTTCTTTCAAGATCTATCTTACACATTGCAGGTTCATTTAAACTTACTCCGAAAGATAAAGGTGTAAATGATTTTACACATTTGCTTGTTGATGGAGTATATTCTATTTTTACTCCTCTGTCTGGAGGAGATATTGTATTATCCGGCGAGTATTTGTAATCTTTAAGCAATACATCATTCCATGGTTCTATTGTCGGATATTCAACATCATTTTTATTAACCCAAACACATTGTTCATTGTCTGTTCCTTGATTTATTAATTCACATGATTGTCCTAAACTTCTGCACTGATATTCACTGCAAGGAAGATCCCCCTGTTTGTTACATTCTTCACATTTGTCTCCTCCTGTAGGTGCCTGCCAAGGCAAACATGTAAATTCAACAACTTTTTTGTCAACCTGTTCATATGTTTTGTAAAATATAATTATACCTGCAGCAATTCCTACTCCTGCTCCAAGCATTGTTCCTTTTGATAATCCTAAATATCCCTGTTCAGTTAACCAACCAGAACTTGTTCCAAAAACTCCCCATTGGTCAACAATTCCAATAGCAGCTTTTCCAGCAACAATTCCTCCAAAAGCACTTTTGGTAAGAGCTTTTGTTAAACCTTCGCTTGCACCTAGTATTGGAAGAATAAAATAAATCATGCCGGCAACCATTGCTCCCCAATAAACCCCTTGCGCAACATTTCCTAAAAATCCATGTCCCATTCCTGCCCATAATCCTTCAACTGTTGTAGGTTTAGTTGTTCCAACTACTTGTCCTTGGGTGTCTAATCTTTTTATTGCTTCTTCATTTCCTTTCAATGATTTCCAATCTCCACTGCTTCCAACCTTTCTTGTATAATAAGTTCCATCAGCAGTTTTCATATATTCATAAGTGTTGTCTCCGGGAATTTTCATCGTTGTTCCTGTTATTCCCTTTAATGCATCACTTGTGCTTTTAGCAGCGGGAAGATTACTTTTGGCTCCAGGAAATAATGAACTGTCAATTCCAGAAAAATAGCTATAACCTCCAGTAGCAGGTGTCTCTGCACCAGAAACAAATTTTATTTCACTCCCAACACTATAACCTATTGCAATAATTCCAATTATTAAAATAAAAATCTGAGATAAAACAATAATCTCTTTTTCTCTTTTTTTGTTAATATTATTTTTTTTCATACTTCACTAACTTATTTTTTTTAACTGATGACCAAATCATTTTGATAATCGCTTTGCTCTAAATATCCGTCTTCTCCAATAAAGTTCACACTTACTCCACAATCTCCTAATGCTGAGCAATATTGTAATTGATTTTTTAGCCATTTATCATGTTCGCTTTTACTGTATCCATTAATATAATCTCCGCCGCCTCCAAGTTTTTTTGCCATCTCTGGTGTTAAACATTTGCAATTCTTTTCGCATCTTAATGTTCCAAGTTTATTAAGACTAAAATCTCCTCCTTCATCAAGATCAAAATCACTTGTTTCTCCTTCCATACTTCTTTTAATTGTTACAACACAAACCGATGAGCCTAATGCACAAATTTCTTCTGCATCTCCTTCTTCCCAGAAATTAAAACCAGGAGCATTCCTTGGAACACATCCTCTTTCTCCGTCTTCCAAATTTATTTCTTCTTTATCTTCATTTATCCACTTGCAATCTCTTTGGTCATTATTTTCACAATCTTTTTTACTATCTTGTGCTAAACAATCCTGCCACTTGTTTACTCTACACGCAGCTGCTCTGAATCCATTAACTTCTGTTTCCAGACAAATTTCCTGTCTGTATTCTGCACAAGGTTCTACTGTTATTTCCCCATCATAACATAAAAGTCTGAAATATCTTGAGCCAGGAACATCTACTTTTCCTTCTGTTCCTGAACTTGTTACTTCATAATTCTCATCGACAATAATTTTGCTTGTCCCGCTTGATTCTGCACACCATGTTTCTCCGTGTTCAGCTATTTTTTTAGTTCCTTCATAACATCCTAAATCTTTACAAACAAAATCTCCGTATTGGGCATTTCCTTTCTGGCATGTGCTTCCTAAAAAATAATCACAATCTCCACAAATTTGGGAATTTGCATTACTTCCTGAACCACAATCAACTACAACTCCCCCATATCCTGCAATATAAGTCCAATAGTTCTCGTCATTTAATTTATCACTATCATAAACATTTGCCAAATTTCCGCATGTATCCTTGAAAAAAACTTCATCTCTTCCTTCGACGCAGGTTGTTCCTCCTCGTGCTCCGCAAATTGTATTTAAGGATGTAGCAGAACATAAATAACCTTCATGAAATTCTGCTCCATAATCGTCCGGCATTTTCTGGCATTCTTCTCTGGTTATCATTTCACAATTTCTTTCAAATTCTATTTCAAAAACACAGGCACCTTTTACATCTGAAGTTGCGCTTAAAATACATTCTGCTTCAGTTTGAATATCTGTTCTGTAATTAACCTCTAATCCATATATAGAAGATAATTTTTTACATCTTGTTTGTGTTACAAAAGCTGCCTGTTCTCCGATTAAACAACATCCTAATGTGCATTGTGGAATTTCATTACTTGTTCCTTCATTCCAGATTCCATCATTATCTTCACACACTTTTTGAGGAGTATTTGGCATACAATTTCCTTCGTTTGTATTAATGCATGTTCCTAATTTGCAATAAGAAGTTGCTTCACATGAAGTAGGAGCAGCTCTAAAACCAGTATCACATTCATTTTCAGGAGCATTTAAACACCATCCTCCCTGATATCCAGGAGTAGAAGAATCTAAATCAAGAGTTTTTTCACAGCAATATGAAACTTCTGCAGAGATAATTCCAATTAAAAAAATAATTAAAATTAAAGATAAAAATATTTTTCTCATGCTATACCATATCCCGGAGGCCATGCAAGACTCCTCGACGCAAACTGGAATTTATCTTCAGTATCTCTATCTGTCAAAATGTAAATTGTTGTTCCGTCTGACTGCTTTTTCTTTTCCACTTTTAAATAATGATAATAATCCATGTAAGTTGTTATTTCAGAGTCACCAAAATTTACCTCGTCATTTAATATACTATTACTGATACTTGCCAATTCATAAAGATTATTGTTCACTATTACATTAAATAAATCATAATTTTCTGTATCTCCGTTCTTTGATAAAGTTAAGGAATAATTAAATGTAGAAACAATTTTTTTTGGTAATAATTTAATATCTATTCCCCCTTCTTTCATGTTTGTATCATATCCTTTTTTTTGATAACTTAATTCCATAGAATTAAAACATGCAGCAACTTCTTCTTTAATTTCTTCTTTAATTTCAGATTCAATATGTTCTATTAACATCGGTTGTTGCATGACGCAGGTTTGGTAATCCTGGTTTGTGTAACATAAATATTCTATTTTTTCATTGTTATACATAATATAATGTTCTGGATTTAAACTACCTCCCTGCACAGATAATTTTTCTATATTATTTTGAATTTCTTCTTCGATGCATAACTGAATAAATCCCTGCGGAGTTTCTGTTCCAATTCCCAAACTTGTTTTAATCTGTGGATAGAAAATGTAAATTAAAACAGCTGCAGCAACAATAATTATTGCAATAATAATAAAAATTGTAACCTGCCCGCGAATATTCAACCCCTTTTCTTTTTTCATGTCTCTTTTACGATATCTTTATTTATAAATTTAATTTAATTATGAACCTGGAATAATTTTTATTGCACAATCTGAATTTATGTTCTCACGTATATCCTTGCATTTAATATAATAAGTAATACTGGGATTCCAACTGGTTGTATGCATTGTTGAAAAACTAGATGTCATTGAAGTTGCATTTTCCAGATTAAAATAACATCCATCTAAATCATAATAACATTTTGCTTCTTCATCTGTGATTATTTTAAGTTCATCGTCTTCATGATATGCTCTTACAACTTTTGGAGCAGTATTATCTACAATAACTTTAAAAGAAATTTCTCCTGTTGCTATATTGTCTGCAGAATCCTGACATTGTATTTGAACTGAATGGTCTCCTCCCATAACACTCCATCCTGATTGAGAATGCGTTGTAGAATTGGTGTTTTTAAAAGGAATCCAATGAGTTCCCCATAAATAAGAACATGTAGATATTCCGTTTTTTATCCCTCCTGATGTTTTAACCTGAAGACTAATAGAAACTGGTTCAAATCCTGTTGTTACTTCTCCTTGCGGAAGAACAGAATCAATTTTTAATTCATTTGCCGAGACATATAATTTATATTCGTAATCTTGTACATTTACTGCTCTTTCTGATTCTTCATCTGTTCCAACAAGCCATGGCTGGGCTTTACATTTTATATAAAAATTATTTTCACCTGCTACTAGATTATCAAAAGTTGTTGTACAGGGCCAGCCCAGTAATTGTTTTCCATTTATTACATCAATATCACAATTCATTAAACCTGTCATTTCATTATATGATATGCCGCTTTGAGTAGAATATCTGCATTCAGCAGGTTTGTGCAAATAAAATATAGCATACTGTTCTGTTGTTCCATACTTCAATGAAGCTCCATTTTTAGGATTTGCTTTTGTGAGTTGATAATTAATTGCTGTTCTGTCTGGTTCTG
>CAZPUY010000009.1:0-1070 GCA_964589905.1 Candidatus Woesearchaeota archaeon | reverse complement strand
CAAAATTAAAATTAGGAGGGTTTTGTCCATCCTGACATCTTAAATAAATTGTTACATCACCATACCATTCACTAATATCTCCTTGTATATCATAACTATCCAATAAACTTTCAAGTGAAGGGAAATTAATTGTCATTGAATGATTCCTAGCAAAAGAGTAGCCATTATCAGGATAATTTTCTTCCATTAAATCATAATTTGATGAAGTTTCAAAACTCCATTTGCATTGAGCAAATTCATCTGTATTGAATTTTATTTTTACTTCTGTTAATTCCTGTATACAACTTCCTGAGTCAGATAAGATTTCTGCTCTTTTATTTTCAAAGTTTGTAAAACTATAACCTTCTGAAATTTCGGTTAAAGTTAAAACCGGTGGATTTGATTCTTTAGGTAACTCTTCACAGATTGGATTTTCTTCATCTTCATTAAGAAGATGGCATCTTTGTCCAAGAGATTCGCATCTGTATTTTGTGCATGGCATATCTGAATTTTTATTGCAATCACTGCAATCATAATTTTCTGTCGGTGCCTGCCATGGATTACAGGTAAAATCAACATATCTCTTTTCTGTTTTTCCCCAACCAGAAATCCATATTATAAAAAGAACAAATGCTGCAATTATTGCAATTGCTGTTCCAACAGGATAAACTGCTCCTGCAGAACCTGCTGCTACTGCATATCCTATTACTGCCCCTGCAACTCCTGCTGAAAGAACAATTGTTGTTGCAGCAGGACCTGTCCTGTCAAGTTTTTTAGCAAGATAACCTCCTAAAAATGCACCAATCGCAAAACCAGCGACAGCACCTCCAAATGCACCAATATTAACAGAACCCATACCCAATTGGCTAACTCCATAAGTTCCTGTATAAGTTCCGTAAAAAGTTACAACAGAAGGAATAACTTTAAGAAATATAAGTCCTTTTACAAGAAGTCCTGTTGCTCCTGAAATTTTTGTTGTCATGTCAACCCATCTAGCATATCTTTGTTCTCCGGGGATGTCCTCCCATTGGATGTCTTCCCAATCTGCACCACCAACTATATTTTTTATCATCTCCAAAAAATATTCTTCT
>CAZPUY010000008.1:2861-10531 GCA_964589905.1 Candidatus Woesearchaeota archaeon | reverse complement strand
ATACCTTTGCAGGATATTTATTATATATATAAAAAGAAATTAGAGACGCAACCATGCATAATGTGATAATGCTTAACCATTTTTGCCCCATAAAAAAAGTTATTATCCCAAAAGTAGAAAGAATTAATATTCCCTGGCTTGTTTCTAACCCGTTATACCCTGCCAGAAAATTAAAAGTAGCAGATGCTCCTACTATTCCTATAGGAATTATAAAAAGGGGATATAATAATCCAAAATTTATCCCAATCATATTAGCCTCTCCCGCATTTATAACAATCAACGGAATAGAGGCAAAAAATAATAATATTAATCTTGAACGAATTGATAATCCTCCCCTTTTCCATCCTAAAATATCATCTATAATTCCTATAAAAGCAATTATTAAAATAACACTTAATGAAGCAAAAATTTCTATTATATTTCCTTCTGATTTAAAATAGAATGTCTTTATTGCAATATAGACCAAAACTCCTATGATAAATGAAAGAAACATGCTAACTCCCCCAGAACCCGCAACATTTTTTGGATGTTTGGGTTTATTCATATCTTCCCATAATAATCCAATCTCTTTTGCTTTGCGAATCCAGAATGGCATTAGAAATAATCCTATAAAAAAACTAAATAAGAGAGGTAATATCAAAATTAGATTCATCTTAATATTCCTCAGGAATTACCGTTTCTAATTCTGGAGGATAATCAGTGCTTAAATAATCCTGATTCAATTTTATATCTTTTGGGTAACTTACATTCCATATTTTAATAGGCCCCTGTAATCCCATATAATAGGTAAATTCCCCCATATCAATTCCTTGTTGTTTTAAATCCCCAACTATTAAACTATCTTCTGAATGAACTAATCTAAAATAATCTGATTCTTCATTAAATAAGTATAATCTTGCTAATTGGGAATGGACTGTTCTTTTGCTGAGATAAAACCCAGCACCCTTTTCATTTATATTTAATTTTCCATCTGAAGTTTGTTCTATTCTTGAAAAGATAAATATTCCTGCATCTATTCCTGTACCAAAGTCATATAATTTCTCTTTGGTATAAATATATCTTAATGGCATTTGATACTGATTTCCATTATACACAAAGAATATTGTTGGTTGTTTTATCTCTCCACCTACTCCCTCTTTTAATACAATGGCAGCAACTCCAGCCTTATTTTTTGGGAGCAAAATATCTTTTTCTCCATTATTGATAACTATATCTTCATCAACAGCAACATTCATAGGATACACATAAAGTGTTTCATTATTTGTTTCTTTAGTTTGTGTTTTATCCATGAATATTGTTGGAATCCATGAATATCTGTCATAATTTGCATCAGAACCTATGCTTGAAAAAGCACCATATTTACCAATATCTGTTGAATCAATTAGTAAATGTGTTCCATTGTGAGCATATAGAAAATCAAGCGCTTCTCTTTCATTTGTACCTGTAAGTACATTTCTTCCCATAAAATAATTCCAGTATCCTACCGCATTTCCCCCATCAAGAATTGTTGCTCTTTCTCCTATTGATTGCACCCAATATCCATAATCCCACCAATGCGCAAATACCGCATCTTTAATGGTGTTTTCTCTTACCCATTCCATTGCTTTTTGCCACTGCCATTGATATATTCCTGGAGCATAATTTTCTGCCACATTTTTATCACTATTATAATATGTCCATAAGGTGAATATAGAAGCAATTAATAAAATTAAAATAAAAATCCCTGCAAATAATTTTTTAATATCTTCTTTTTCTCCAAGATATTTCTGGGAACCTTTTACAATAAGAAATGCAACTGCAACAGGGCTAACAGCACCAAGCACCATTATTAATCTAACAGCTCCTCTTGCACTTATAATTGCCAATGTTAATATAACAAAATAAATAATATATGCAAAATTAAATTCCTTGAAAATAGAAAATTCTTTTTCCTTATATCTTTTGTAATAAAAATATCCTAAACTTCCCAAAAATAATAATACTCCTCCAAAATAAACTATTAAACTGAGGGTACCTTCTCCGTCCAAGGGGCTTGGATGAGGAGCATATTTGCTAAAAATTAGACAGATAAGCATAATAAAATAACTCCCTATTAGAATTCTTTTTTCTTTTTTATGCAATGGTTTTATTAGGTTGCTAAACAATACAACAGACCCGATAATAAGCATCCAGAAATATAATGGAATATTAAAAATCATTGGACCAAATTCACTTGCCCAATCAGTTGTGAAATATGGCTGTTTATTTTCTGCAACAGTTACACTAAATCTGCCTTGTTCTATCGGATTAATTGTTGAAGATATAACATCTTTTCCTATATCGACAATAAAAGAACCTCCCAAAAATATGAGTGAAAGAACTATTACTATTATTATTGTTAATAAAATAGAGATAATGGGTTCAGGTAACTTAATTTTCTTTTTTATTCTTTCATCTATTTTAAAGATTCTTTTCTTAAATAACAAAAGATCAATTGCCAGAATTAAAAAAATGATAAACGCTAATCCGGTAGAACTTGATCTAACTAAATTGCTTACAGTATATCTCGTTGAAAATGGCATCATTACCATTACTGCACAAACAATCCAAAGAAGATATGAAAGGAATTTTTTATTATCTATCTTTCCCAATAAAAATGTAAAAAGCACAGCCGCAGCAATTACCAAAAACATGAAAGTTACTCCTCCCCATATTAATCCAAGTAATCCGGTTGAAATTCCTGCAAGAGCTCCAAAAATCAATGCTCTTTTTAATTTTTCAGAAGTAAAAGCTTCAAGGAAAAAATAGAACCCGATAAAAATAAAAAAGAATGCAGCAGATTCTTTTTCAGGAATTCCTGCTATTGTCCTTGGAAGCAATGATGGAATTAAAACAAAAAAAGCAGTAGCAATTATTGCAATTATATTCGCTATTTTTTTATTTTCTTTGTAAAATATCTTTCTTGCAAAAAGGAAAAAAGCAATTCCTGTCAGGACAGCCATTATCACAGGAAAAATAACTGCAGCATAAGTGACTGTTGTTTCGCTGTTGAATATTGACAAAAATTTGCTAAGCCATGCTATCATGTAAGAGAGTAATTTCATATCTCCGGAAGTATTTACAGGATTGCATGCAGTTCCTGAACAAATATTTGCCAGAGGAACATATCTCATTGTGTCAATTAAAAATAATCTCCCGTGTTCAGCGATATATTTTGCCCATCTAAGAAATAAAAAAGGGTCCAAATCAGGCCCTAAAGTCCACGTGCCAGTTGTTATATCTTTTAGTTTTGGAATAGGTCTTGTTCTTATAAAAACACTGACAGAAATTATTATCGCCAAAATTCCATAGAAAACCCAGTCTATTTTTTTCTTTAACAATTTGGCAATATTCTTCTTTCTGTTCTCTATCTCTTTTTCAGAGGATGATTCTTTTTCCACTTTAAAAATTTGAATAGAAAATTCTATTTAAATATTTTCTTTGATTAATTAAATAATAAGGGGGTGAAATATACTTCAATTACTGCGGCAATTAACAAAATAATTATTGCAATAAACATCAGGACTATCACATTTAACAATACTCTAAGGAATTTTTTATTTCCTATTCCATGCCTCATAATTCCGATTCCAAAAATTCCTCCTGCAAGAGCAGTTACAAAATATGCCGTGATTTCCGGAAATCCATGAATCATATAACGAAGTATCCCTACTGGAATTTCGCTAACTTTATACCTTGTGAAAATTCCTATTGCTGCAGAGATAACACTTGCATTCCATGCCAGAATAAAAATTGCCCCTGCCCCAAAAATTAAAGAAAAGAGCAGAGTAAATATCATAACACCGAAATTATTCCCGAGTATGGACAGAAATCTTCTGCCATTTGTCGTAGCACTTGACGAGATTACCTTGTTTGTAAATGAATATTCCGAAACGCAATTTTCTACATTTCCTGGACTGTTTATGCTGCAATATGTTTCTATCTGTGCATTTAACAAACTTGAATTCTGCAGAATTATATACCAAAATGAAAACGCAACAATAAATCCCAAAAAAAGCCACATGAAAGCATAAATCGCATCGCTATGTGCTCTCCATACTCCCCAAAATCCTTCAACTTCTTCATCCTGTTTTTCTTCATCTTTAATAACATAATATACAAATGGAAGAGAAAACATAACGCAGAACAAAACTACAATCAACCCTGAGAATTTTGACAATACTGAATCTCCTTTAAACAGGAAATGAACTAATAAGAGAGAAAGCGATGCATACAAAATCCCAATGAAAAACATTTTCCATGGTCCCTTTTCAGCTCTTTTTGGATTGATTAAAGATTCAAGCATTCAAATATTAGAAAAAGAGATTTTTTAAACTTTCATATTCTTTTATGAAAATGGTTGATAAAAAGAGGATTTTTAATAAGATAACTAATGATATAAAACAAATTAAAATTCAGGGCGCCAGAAATATTGCGAAAAAATCTCTTTATGCCTATTCTTTAATTCCCACTAAAAATTCTATAAAAAAATTAAAATCTCTGCGTCCTACTGAACCAATGCTTGAAAAAGTTTTAGTTCTCGTCGAGAAAATGCCTTATAAAGAAATTTTAGAACATTTTGATTCTGCACAACAAAAGATAAACAAACATGTTATTAATTTAATAAGAAATGGTGATATAATTTTTACCCATTGTCATTCTACAAATGTTGTGAATTCACTCATTTATGCAAAAAAGAAAGGAAAAAAATTTGAAGTTTATAATACAGAAACCCGTCCGTTATTTCAGGGAAGAAAAACTTCAAAGGAATTGAGAAGAGCAGGAATAAAAGTTACTATGTTTGTTGATTCTGCCATAGCCATAGCAATTGAAAAAGAGAACAGAAAAGACAAAACTTATGCAAACAAGATTTTTATCGGAGCAGATGCCTTGCTTAAGGACGGAATAATAAATAAAATTGGGAGCGGGATGATTTCTGAACTTGCATATAGAAATAAAATTCCTGTTTATATTATTGCAGATTCATGGAAATTTTCAAAAAATAAAGTTCCAATAGAAAACAGAAGTTTGAATGAAATCTGGAATCGCGCACCTAAAAATATAAAGATAAAAAATCCTGCATTTGAATTTGTCAAGAAAAAATATATCACAGGAATTGTTACAGAGTTTGGTTTAATGAAATATGGGGAATTTGTGAGGAAGATGAGAAAGGAGAAATAAAATGCCTCATGCAGTTACTCATTTTTTAATTCCGGTAATTTTGTTGGAATTATATAGGCATTATTTTGTCAAAGATAAAAAATCTTTTCCTGTCCATTATGTTTTTATTGGCGGATTGGCAGGATTGCTTCCTGATATAGATATAGCATTTTATTATGTATTAAGTTTTTTTGGATTTACAATTCAGGAAATCCACAGAACTTTTTCACATAATCTATTTGTTCCATTATTTTTTGTTTTATCAGCAGGAATTTCCTCCAAATTCAAAAATAAAAAATTAGGGAAACACCATTTGAAATTGAGAAATATCCTCTTAGTGATTGCATTTGGAATTTTTATCCATCTCTTGCTTGATGCAATTATCCAGGGAAGTATTATGCCTTTTTATCCTCTTTCAAACATGATAATCGGACTAAACCTTGTAAATTTATTTCCATCCAATTGGCAGAATACAATAATTCCAACACTTGATGCTGTTTTGTTGATAACATGGATGATTTCCCTCGAAGTCAGGCATAAGATTTCTCAATTTATATAATATAAATCTTTAAAAATGAAAGATTTATGGCTAATTTAATGATAAAAGAATCAAAACTAGAAAAAATTGGGAAAGAAGAATCTCAATTAAAAGAAACTTTGAAAACAGCAGGATTTTTTTATTCTGTCCTTTTAGGTTTACCAACATTAGGTGCATTAGGTGGTTTGGTATATTCTCTTTATACTGGAGATAATGCAATGTTAAAAGACATTGGTGCTGGAGCGATTGGTGGAGGTGTCACTGAATTAATTGGTTTATTTTGCGCTTCTTTATATGGTGGGAAGGACTGTGGGTTTTGATAATGATAAAAGCAGATTTACACAATCATCTTGGAAGAAATGGAGCAAATCCTGGATTTGATGAAACAATAGATTTGGTTTACAATAAACTTGGAGAGAATTTTGCATTTGGGATTTGTAACTGCAATTGTGATATTGATGATAATCGGTTTGAAAATTTTGTAAGTCAAAAAGGAGGAAAATACAATCGTGAATGGTTGGATGATGAAAAAAGATTTTTATTGGTTCCTGAAAAACAAATTTATGTTGTTGGAGCAGAAGAAATTATAACAAAACAGGGACATTTAGTTGTTGCAGGAATGCCTTATGGAAAAAATATACAAACAAATCCAGATGAAATGTTATCTTTAGAAGATGCATTAAAATCAGCAGATGATTTTAATGGAATAAAAATTGCTGCACATCCTTTTTCAAGAGATGGGCTGGGAGATTATCTAAATTATAATCTTGATTTATGCAATAAATTAGATGGATGGGAAATTTATAATGCATCAGCAGAACTTTCAATTCCAAAAATCCTTCCTTTTTTTGCAAATGAAAATTCAATAAAATTTTATAACGAATTTTTAATAAATGATTATAATATCGGTGCATGTGCATTTACCGACGGACATTCTGTTGGAGTTGTCGGAAAAAGTTATACAGATTTATATTTGGAAGATTTTTCAGTAGATTCGTTGAGAGATGCAATAAAATATAACACTTTTGAGAACTTACATATGGAATCTGCAAAATGGGATGCTTTCAAACATGCAGTTAATATGGTGAAGCATAAACTTTTTAATGTTGGGGCTTAATCCCCTTCACATCCACATTCCTCTCCTTCTTGACATTGGCAGTTATCTGAATGTTTATGTTCCTCTTGTCCCATCATATTCATAATTTCTTTTCCTAAGTCTTCTAAATTATCTTCCAGTTCTTTCTTAACCTGTTCTAATTTCTTAATCTGCTCTTCAATTAATTCCTTTGTTTCAGGAATGCTTTTTTTTATGATATTTCCTTCTCCAATATCAACATTCATCTCTTCTGAAATTAATTTTGCTTTCACAAAAATTCCTTTTCCCATTGGAGCAAAAATTTCCTTGTCTTTTCCTCCAACAAGATCATCCAGTCCAAAATTTAGTGATGTTAATTCAACTATTCCTTTTTCAATTGCTTCTAATTGCTGCTGCAGTTGCTTTATCTGCTGTTCATAGATACTGAACCTGAATAAAAGTTCCTGCTGTTCCTGTTCATTATTTTCCGCCATTAAATTACAGAATAAGGATTACTTTTAAACTTTATCTAAACTACCTTCAAAACTTTTCTAAGAATTGTTCCAAAAATTATTGCGAAGATAAAATAGGTTCCAAACCATCCAATTCCAAATAAGACATCTGGGTTTCCAATTTCTGTAAAATAATCATTAAACCATCTGAAAAAAAGAATAAAAGGAATCCCTGTGAACAAAACTCCTCTGCTTGTTAATTTAAATGTTTTAGGAATAAATTCAAGTTGTTTTTTTGACAATTCTGCAATTTTCTCAGGATGGTCTTTGTATTTTTTCATCTCTTCCTGAAGTAATTTCTGTTCTTTTCTAAGTTCTTTAAGTGCTTTCTGGTCTGTTGCATATTTTTGAATAATTGTTGTAATAA
>CAZPUY010000008.1:0-2761 GCA_964589905.1 Candidatus Woesearchaeota archaeon | reverse complement strand
AAAAAAGTTATGGTTATTTTTAAATTTACGTTTTCATCATGAATTTCCTGAATGCAGGATTCATGTCTGTTTGATGTTGCTGTATTATGCTTTGATAAAACTGGAAGAATATCATGATTACTAATAATATTGCTGTTCCTGAAATTAATGCTCCCATAAGATTTGTTATCGAAGCTAAAAGTCCTATTGCAATTCCACCCATGACAGTTAATGGCAGTATATATCTGTCAAGGATGCTTTCCAAAACTCTTTCATCCTGTCTAAATCCTGCTATCTGCAATCCTGAAGAAGAGATTTTATGTGCCTGTGACTTTGCGTCCATTCCAGATGTTTTAACCCAAAATATAGCAAACAGAGTTGACAAAAGGACATACACTAAAGTATGAGTAAGTCCCTGAAGAATATATTTTGGCAACCATCCTCCTCTTATAGTTAATTCTAAAAGATTGGTTGAACCCATCCAGAATGCTAATCCTGAAATAGGTTGCCCTTCAGTAAAATGCCCCATCCATCCAAAATATGAAGCAAATTTAGCAAGCCCTACACATTGTCCGCCTTCAATCAGGCATGGAGCAGCAGCATTTTCAAGAATTCCCCCAAATACCTGAATGCTTACAATTAATGCAGCAGTAAATATTACAGGAATCACAGAGGCATAAAAGAAAGATAGCGGCCATTTTACAGCATATCCTCTTAATCTTCCATATGATAACGGAACCTCAACTTTTAATGACTGCGTCCATACAACTATCATAAATATTAATATTGTAACAATAATCGCCCCTGCAGCAGAGAGTAGTTCTGTTGGATATTTGTTAATTATTGCTTGTATAAGCACAAAAACTTTTCCTGGACACGCGGTTCCGGTAAAATCAAGAAGACAATTTTTTCCCTGCTGATTTACAAATTGAAATGCACTTGTTATTAATCTCCATGATGCTCCTGCTCCGATGAACAAACTTATTCCCGAACCAAATCCCCATTTGCCTGTTAAATCATCCATATAATAAATTGCCAATCCTCCCAAAATCAGCTGAAAGATTAACAGCGGAACAAATCCCTCGGCTGCCTGAAGTCCCTGCATCAAAACATAAATCATTGATTCAAAGATTATGAAGAAAAATGTCAGAATTTTCTGAATACCCTGAAAAAATTTCTTTCCTTCATCTGTTGCTGTATCTATATTCAATATACCGCTTCCGGTTAATAATTGCAGAATAACTGAAGCCATTACAATTGGTCCAATACCCAGCGAAATAATTGAACCAAAATCTGTTCCTAAAATTATTGCAAGATATTTGAATCTCTCAAGAGCATTATTTGAAAGCCCAAAAAGAGGAATATTTGCAAGAATAAAAAACGAAGCCAGAACTATAAGTGTCCATTTTAGTTTTACATTGAAACTGAGTTTCTTTTCATCAGGACTTTTTACTTCCGGAATAAAACTGAATATATTTCTGAAATCCATTCTAATCAAAGAAAAAAATAGTTTTTAAAGATTTTCAGATTATTTAGGAACATTAATTTCTCCACCAGATTTTTTAACTTTCTCAATCGCAGATTTTGAAGCTTCATTTGCTATAATAATCATTTTATGATTTACTTCTCCTCCACCAAGAATTTTATAATTTTCAAGATTGATTTTCCATTTATCTCCTTCCTTTTTTCCATAACTTTCAATATTTTTATTTATTGTTCCGAGATTTATTCTTTTTCTTTTATCTCTTTCTGTTTTCTTGCTTGTTATTCCCTGTTTTCCAAAATATTTATTGCCGTAGAGTTTTATTACAAGGGTTTTTTTCTGGTCTCCTCTTTTACCTGTTCCAGACATTCCTTTTCCGCCTCTGTGTCCGGATTTTCTATGACTTTTTCTAAATCCCCAGCCATTGCTTCCTGTTCCTCTTCCATGCATTCTCGATGATTTTCTACGCTTGTGTGTTTTTGTCATCTTACAGCATCCTCATAATTAATTTATTTATTTCCTTTCCATTATTTCCCAAAACTCCTTTTCCGACGCCAAAATGCTTTTTGCTTTCAATTCCCTTTCGTGGCGGATGAAGTCTGAAAAATTTCTTTCCCTTGTTCGACGATGCTTCTGCGGGCGAAGTAGTGGACTTCGTTCCCTGCTTTTTCCCTCTTTTTTCAATTAATTCATTATAAGTATCTTTGTCAATTTCTCCGAATGCTACAAAATCTCTCACTTTTTCTACCATACCCAATTCTTCTTTTTTTGGATTTTCAAGAACTATGCACGAATATTTCTTTTTAAGTCCAAGCCTTTTCAGAGTTTCTGCAAAATCTTTTCTTACTTTTACCTGTCCCTTAATTCGTATTATTGCAATCATTTTTTCCCTCCGGTATTTGTTTTCTTCAAAGCATCAATGCATGCTTTTGCAAGATTTGATGTTGTTCTTTGTTTTCCGAATGTTTTGCTATAAACATCTTTTATTCCTGCAAGTTTTAATATTTTTTTTAATTCTTTTGCAACGACTAAGCCAGTTCCCTGCGGTGCAGGAATTAATATGACTCTCACACTTCCGCATTTCCCTTCTATTTTGAAAGGAATGCTGTGCAATTCAGAACATAAGCAGTCAAAACTTGAACAACTTCTTTTTACTTTTATGATTTCAAGTTTTGCTTTTCTTATTGCTTTATCTCTTGCAGGCAGAGTTTCTTTTGCTTTTCCGACACCAATTCCGACATGTCCGTTTTCATCTCCAATAACAGCAAGAGTCGAGAAGGTTGGAACATTTCCTTCTTT
>CAZPUY010000007.1:0-10923 GCA_964589905.1 Candidatus Woesearchaeota archaeon | reverse complement strand
CTCCGGGACCTGTTCCTTCTGCATAAGTATGCTCGACAACCCATTCTGAAATTTCGTTATCAATTTCATCTATTCTGGTTTCAATTTTTACTACCCTATTTTGTTCCACACTTCCGTTTACAACAACATCATTAGAAAGAGTCTGTCCTTCTTTTCCTTCCTTTTCTATCACCCATTCTGCAGTAAGTCCTGTTTTTTCTTCTTCAAGAACATAAACTTCAAAATCATCAGGCAAATTTTCCTGAGTCCTTATATTTTCCCTTAATTGTTCAGAATTTTGTTTTACTTCTTCAGCAGTGTTCAAGGAAACTTTTTCCTGAATTACCTGAAGCTTTTCCCAAGCTTTTTCAAGATTTTTATCTGCATCTTTCTCGTTTTCATTTTGGAAATTTCCAATAGCAGAATTAACTTCTTTTTCTCTTATCTCCAAAGCCAGTTTAACTTTATTATCTCCAAAAGAAAAAAACAATTTAGCATTATCGATAAATCTATCAAAACCAGAATAAGTTTGAACTTGTTCCTGAGCAGAGATTACTGGTAAAATTAAAAAAATTCCTAACAAAAATAAGACAACCACTTCTTTTTTCATGAATACATAAAACAAATTGTATTTATAATCTTTTAGGATAATTATTTTCCCTCCCGCCAAAAATTTATATACTATTTTATATTATATTAATTGAGGAGGTGGAAAATGAAAAAAGGATGCTATAAAGGCTGGAGTGGTTTATTCTATATACTATATTCTCTATTCGGAATTTATCTTTTAACTGCTGGCTTGATAGAAAATTGGAATTTCCTTGAAATTATGAAAAGTTCAATCTTTTGGGGAGTATTTTTTATTATCATAGGCTCGTTCCACGGAATGAAAATAATGCACAATAGATAATTATTTAATTTTTTATTTTTCTATTTTATTCATTTCTTTTTCTTCATCAATTCTTTTTGATTCAAAACCATAAATATAACAGCACCAATTATGAAAAGCCAGTCAACTAAAAACATCAGAGCAAGAAAACCAAGTGCAATTAAAGAATAGAAAATAATTTTCCAGTTTGGTTTTTTCATTTTTTCTTTGATTTTCTAAACATATCAATCACAGCCAATAAAACCCCAATACCCATTAAACTATAGCCAACTAATCTGTCGTTGCCAAATACAATTCCTGCAAGGATAAATCCAAAAGCCAAGCCTGCTAACGGAGTGAAGACATTTCTTTGTTTTTTATTTTTTCTGATAAAGAAAACAAGAATAGCAACTATTAACAAAACAATGATTGAAATTAAAATATATATTTGTGAAGCTTCCATTATTATAATTATGTTTACTCGTATTTAATTATTTCTTTTTCACAGGAATAAAATAAATAAACCAGGCAACCCATACAAACCAGAACAAATCATTCCAGTCATGACTTGTAAAAAAATTAAATCCCTGGAATGCCATAAATCCAAGAAACCCTAACCAAAAATCTTTTCTAAAATTTTTCTTCATTGATTTATTCATATATTCATTTATATTTAAAGTTTTTCTTAATAAAGAGAAATTTAAAAATCCCAATGCAATGGATTATTAATGAAAAAGAGGAATTTGAAGAATACCTTAATCAGGTATCTTGTTTATTTTATTGTCTTTTCTTTTATTGGTTCGCTGATTGAATATCTTTTTGGATTTGTGGGAGGTAGCGGAATAGCCTATTATAGAAGTTTGTATGAGTTAACTAATATAAAAATTTATTTTATTCCTTTTTATGGTATCGTAGGGATAACTCTGATTTTATTTGGAAGAATCTTTGATAAAAGGAAGATTAATTTTTATTATCAGGGATTATTAAACGGGCTTTTAATTATATCATGGGAATTAATTGGAGGGTTATTTGCTATAACTATATTTGGACATAATCTGTGGGATTATTCTAATCAGATGTTAAATTTTAGGGGGATAATTTGTATACAAATATCTTTATTATGGATTTTAACAGGATATATTTTTAGTTTTGTATATAAATATATTATAAAAAGATTTGAAAAATAGTTTATTCTTCTCTGCACATATCATTAATTCTGTCTTCAATGTCGCCTTTTTGCGTGAGCTCTTCGGGAATTCTGTATTCAACCCATCTCACTTTCTTTTTTTCTATTGCATCTTTTAAATTTTTTTCCTGAGATGAAATTTTTGCTTTTCCGCTTTTTACCTCGACAAAAACAACTTCATTGATTTTCTTTTTATCCATTCCCCTGAAAACAATAAAATCAATTGGCTTCCCGACAAATCTGCATTCTGTCGGCAAATATTCAAAATCAGGAAAATACGGAGCAAGTTGTTCTGAAAAATGTCCTCCGAGAACTGCGCGGGATTTCATTATTGCATCTTTTCTATAATCAGGAATCTGCTCTTCCCAAAATTTCTCTTTTCTGAATGCTCCAAATTTGTAACCAACCCAGTAAGCAATAATTAAACCAATTAAAAATATAACTCCAACAATTATTATGTCAATCATTATCCTAAATAAGAACTAGCAGTTTTGCTTGTTTCTGTTTTTGAATCTTCTGGCATTTCTTTATTTTTCATCTCTTTTTTTATTTTTTTAACATTCTCTTCAATCATTTTTGGGAGCGCTTCTAATGTATCAAAAGGAAGAACAATTCTTGCTATTGCCATTTTTTTTAAAGCATCTATAAAAACAAGTTCTGTAAAAGATTCTTTCTTTATATTTCCCTTTTTGGTTTTCTTTGCTTTTGTAACTGTTGACATTGCAACATCATGCGCAAATAAAGGGGGAACATGTCCCAGATTAATCTCCATTTAAATCTAAGAAATTATTTATTTTTAATTCTTTCTGAATTTCAGAGATTGTCTTTCACTTTTAATATTTCTTTCAGAGAGAAAAAAATCAAAAGCAAACTTCCGATTACCAAAAACAAAATAGTTTTTGTATAATCCTGAAAATAAGTAAAATAAAGAGACAGAGAAAAAGAAAAAAGAATAATTACATCAAAGATAGTATAAAATGTTCTTTTTATCATCTTGGATTGATTTTCCTGTTTTTGCTCAAGAATCCTGAACTGATTAGGAGTCATCTTGAGAATTTTCCTATTCAAATTAACTTTGTAAATCTTTCCTCCTCTTTTTATCATTAACGTTAAAAGAAAAATAACTATAAAAAGTTAACTAATAAAAATAAAAAATAAAAATTTATTTTTTGGTTACCCTGAATAGAATCAATACAATTGCAGACAATCCAACTAAGTCATAGATTACGTTTGATACAACTCCTGAGCCAAAAAGTGACATTACTAAGTCGTATTCGAAGAAACCTACAAGTCCCCAGTTAAGAGCTCCGATAATTACCAAAACCCAAGCAATTAACTCAATTACTTTTCTCATTTCAACCTCCTTTTAGTTTTATAATTAAAGAAAGATTAATTTAAAAAAGTTACTAAAATAAAATAGGGCAGAATAATTAGAATCTTCTTCTGCTGAATCCTCTATTGTCTCTGTTGTTTCCGCCGAAATTTCTTCTTGGTGGCCTTTCTTCCATTGGTCTTGCCTCTGAAACGCTGATTTCTCTTCCGCCAACATCTTTTTTGTTCAATTCTGCAATTGCTTTTTTTGCAACTTCATCATCAGAAATTGTTACGAAACCGAAACCTTTTGACCTTCCTGAAAAGTTGTTTTTGATAAGGGCAACTTCTTCTGGATTATATTCAGAAAAAATATTCTTAAGCTCTTCATCATCAACAGAAAAAGGCAAATTTCCTACGTGTAATTTCATCTTGTTGTATCCTCCTTACAATTATATAAATATGAAAAATCTATCTGCTGCGAATTTAATAACCATAAATATCCCTAATAAAACAGGTTTTTAAACATTTTGATTATCCAATATTCATAATCCAAAATTCTCAATAAAATTTTCAATCAGTTTATATTCATTAAGAAAATCATATCCCTTCTTTGTAAGAGAAAAGGTTTTCTTTTCTTTCTCATCAATATCCAGTTTGATAAACTTCTTGCTTATTAATTCATTTATGTATTCCTTGAACATTTGCGGAGACAGATTAGATGCATATAACAACCTTGTAGGTTTTATTTCCCTGTTCTGTTTTATTGTCTGTAATATATCTCTTATTACATCCAATCTTTCACGTTTTCTTGCAGCCATTTTATTTTTGTGTAAATTTTATAACCCCATATAAGAATAAGAGGAAAAAAATAACATTTATTATTCCGATGTTCATAAGTATGGCCTGATTCCAATGAAAGTATACTGAAACCAGCAGATTTAAAGTCCAGGCAACCAATCCCAAAAACATTGCAACGAAATAAAACTTAAGAAATTTGCGCTGTCTTCCTAATTTTCTGTGATTAGCAAAAGAAATTATCAGCATGCAAAAGAAAATTACAATCTGTGAAAAAAACATGAAAAGATATGTATTCCATAGATAATCCAGAACAGAAATTAAAAATGCCACTATATGGAACGAGAATATTTTCGCATTCAACAAAGAACTTTTGTATTCTTCTAAAGGAGATTCAATTTTTCTGTATATCAAACTATATAATAAAAAAAATCCGGCCATTACGAGAAAATATTCAAACAACATTTTCAGCACAAATGCATAATGAAGCGAGAAATCAGAAAATATTCCAAATATATATCTGACAACAAAAGCGATGCCATAAAAGAAAAATGCATTCCTGAAATATCTTATTCCTTTATGCAGACTGAGTTTGTAAAATCTGTCTGTCTTCAGAACAATAAGCATGCAAACTGAGCAGATTATCAGCGCATAAAATGCTTCAAGGATAAATTTGTTTTCTACTGCTAAGGAGTATAATGACATAAAAAAAACACCTATTCAAGTTTTTTAAAGTTTTATATGATGTATTTCTCACGAAAAATGTATTATTAGTATATATTTTTCTTTCTGACGGTTTATAAATAAGTTTTTGCTAAAATAATTATAAAAAAGGTTTAGATATTCAATAGAAAATTTAACCTCATCAACCCCTTCGGAAACAGGTGCTTGAATATGATGGCTGACTCTGTCAAAAATCTCACGAGCTGCCTGTTTCCACAACCTCTTATTCTACAATAAATTAATAACAGAAACTTTTAAAAGACAAATGTTCATCTTATTTTTGTAAGTTGGGCAGTTAACTTTCGGGAATCTGGCATTAAATTGTCAAGAAATAAAAATGATTTCTGATTTCTGAGGAAGGTCCGCCCACCTGCAGACAAGTTTTTGTTTGCAATAAAGTCATCTGCGAAAGCAGACTGTTGTGAAGCAGGGCACTGTTACAGAAACGACACAGCTCATTTCAAGTTATGAAGCATGCGCAGAACTTTGCGAGATGAGATTTGATGAAACGGGCATCCTGACTGGTGCAAGTAGATTATCTACGCATAGTGGAATGTTAACACTTTTCATTCGATTACGAGGAAAGACAGAAGGTGGCCTATCCCAACTTACAAATTTTTTTATTTTTTCTAAACATTTAAAAGTTATCAATTTATTATTTCTTTATTGGGATCTTAGCTCAGCGGGAGAGCACATGACTGAAGATCATGGTGTCCCGGGTTCGACTCCCGGAGATCCCATATGAATTAAGATATTTAGTAAAATTTATAAACAACTTTTGGTTTTAAAAAATATAAAAGAGAAAATGGTAGAAAAAGATTCAAGTCTTGTTGCATATGTTCTTGGAATAATCAGCATAGTTATGGCTTTTTTTACACCTCTTGCAGGATTAATCTTTGGTATACTTGGATTAGTTCAAAGCAACAAACAAAAAAATGAATTATCAAAAAAAGCTAAAACTCTCTCGATTATCGGAATTATATTAAGCATAATATTATTTCTTGCCTTGATTATTTTAACTTATTTAGGATTAGATTCTTTAGCAAATCTTCCTGTAGCATAAAATGAATAAATCTAAAAAAGCAGCAATGGAAATGTCTATTGGAACAATTGTTACAATAGTTTTAGGAGTTACTCTTTTAATCGGTGGGATTTTTTTTATTCAGAAAATTCTATCAAGTGCAAAAGGAGTAGTTGATTTAACTGATGAACAGCTAAGAAATGAAGTTAATAAATTATTTTCTGAAGAGAATAAGATTTCAATATATCCTGGAACAAGATTCATAGAGATTAAACAGGAAAGTACAGACGGGGTTGGAATTGGGATTAGAAATCTTTTAACAGGAGAAGCAGGTACAGAAACATTTTCCTATGAAGTTGTAGCATCGGATGTTAGTGATTGCGGCATTTCAGAAGAGGCAGTGGAAGACTGGATTGTAACAGGACAAAAAGAAGAAAATATTCCTATAGCTTCAGGAGATTTTATAACAGACAAAATTTTATTTAGAATTCCTGTTGGTGCTCCTTTATGTGTGGCAAAATTCCGGGTGAATGTAAACGCCGGAGGAACTGCTTACGCGACAGATTCTTTTAATATTGAAATCAAAGCTAAGTAATCTTTTGATTAAGATTTAAAAATTACTAATTCTTAATTTAATTATGCCTATTAAGTTGTATAATACTTTAGCAAGAAAAAAAGAAATTTTCAAGCCAATAAAAAAAGGACATGTTGGGATATACAGCTGCGGGCCGACTGTTTATTGGTATCAGCACATAGGGAATCTTAGAACTTATATTTTTTCTGACATGCTAAAGAGAATTCTTGAATATAACAGATACAAAGTAAAGCATGTAATGAATGTTACTGATGTCGGACATTTGACAAGTGATGCAGATGTTGGTGAAGATAAAATTGAAAAAGCGGCAATAAAAGAAGGAAAAAAAGCAAAGGATATTGCAGATTATTATTTAGGAATTTTCAGAAATGATTTTAAAAAACTGAATATCATTGAACCTAATATTTGGTGCAAGGCGACAGAGCATATCAAAGAGCAAATTGAATTAATTAAAAAATTAGAAAAAAAGGGTTATGCTTACAGAACTTCTGATGGAATTTATTTTGACACGAGCAAATTCAAAGATTATGGAAAAATGGGAAATGTTAAAGTTGAGAAATTAATTGCAGGAAAAAGAACAGAAATGAGAGAGAAAAGAAACAGAACTGATTTTGCTTTATGGAAATTTTCTGAAACTCCTGGAGTCAGGCAGCAGGAATGGAATTCTCCATGGGGAATCGGATTTCCGGGCTGGCATATTGAATGTTCTGCAATGAGCATGAAATATCTTGGTGAAAATTTTGATATTCATACAGGCGGGGAAGACCATATACAAATTCACCATACAAATGAAATTGCGCAGAGCGAGGCTGCGACAGGAAAAAAATTTGTCAACTACTGGCTTCACGGCGCTTTTCTTACATTCAAAGGAGAAAAGATAAGCAAGAGCAAAGGAGGATTATACACAATCTCTGAACTTGAAAAAGATGGATTCAATCCGTTATCTTTCAGATACATGTGCCTCACAACTTATTACAGAAAACCATTAAATTTTTCTCTGGAAATTTTGAAAGCATCTCAAAACTCTTATGAAAGACTGAAAAATATAATTTTAAATCTGGACAAAAAACAAAAGAAAAATAAAAAAAATATCGATATTGCAAAAAAACAATTCCTCGACATAATAAATGATGATTTGAATACATCAAAAGCTTTGGCTTTTTTATGGGAAATTTTAAGGGATGAAAAATTGAATGATTCTGAAAAATATGAACTTGCTATTGAATTTGACAAAGTATTTGGATTGGATTTAGATAAGGAAGAAAAAATAAAAATTCCGGATAAGATAAAAAAGATGATTGAAGAAAGAGAGAAAGCCAGGAAAATGAAAAACTGGAAAAAGGCAGATGAATTAAGAGAAAAAATTAAAAAGGAAGGATGGCAAATTGATGATATAAAAGAGGGATATAATATCAAAAAAGTATGAAAAACAGGAAATTTTTCAAAGTCCTCACATCTGTTGCGGATACAAAATCCAGGAGAGATTTTGCATAATGAAAGTTAAAAACTGGCTGCTGGGAATTTCAATTGCTATAATTTTTTTTATGTTCTGTGTTTATGGAACAAAACTTATTTATGATTCTCCTGAAAGAGATGATTTTTGCAATGTTTCTTATTATTATCCAGAAAAAATTTCCGGAGAGGGATGCGATATTAGTTCTGAAATACAAATAGCAGTAAATGAGTGTTATGATAATGACGGAATTCCGAGATATGAATATAACGATGACGGATGCATAAAAAGCATTACATGTGATTTTTGCAATAATGAATTTGACAAAGCAAACTCTGTTTATACAAAAAATTTATTCTTAATCAGCCTTATAATCGGCGTGATAGCAATAATAATTTCTGTTCTTATAATCCAAATTTCTTCTGTTTCAGGAGGATTGATGCTTGGAAGTTTATTTTTCATGATATATGGAACTGCAGGATATTGGAGATATATGGAAGATTTATTCAGATTCATAATTTTAGGAGCAGTTTTGGCAGTACTGGTATGGCTGGCTTATTGGCTTGCAAAGAAAAATAAAAAATTTGTAAGGAAAAAAAGAAGATAAATTTTTGAAAAAACATGACAAAAAATAATCTCGAATTTATTAATTTGAAATATAAACCAAAGAATGATTTGGTTTGTCTATTTAAGATTTCTCCGAATAGAATTTCAATGGAAAAGGCAGCAAATACAGTGGCGTTGGAAAGTTCAGTTGGCACATGGACAAAAGTTGCCGGACAGGAATATGTTGAAAGATTAAGAGCAAAAGTTTTTTCTATTAAAAAAAATTATATAAAAATTGCTTATCCGGAAGAACTTTTTGAAAAAGATAATGTCCCGAATATCTTATCTTCAATTGCCGGAAATATTTTTGGGATGAAAGCAGTCAAAACAATCAGATTAGAAGATGTCTCATTTCCAAAATCAATTCTGAAAAGTTTCAAAGGACCAAAGTATGGAATTGAAGGAATCAGAAAGATGATGAAAGTAAAAAAAAGGCCATTGGTTGGAACAATAATAAAACCAAAACTTGGATTGAATACAGAACATCATAGTCAAAGTGCGTATCTGTCATGGATAGGGGGATGTGATTTTGTAAAAGATGATGAAAATCTGGCTTCGCAAAAATTTAATGAATTTGAGAAACGACTTGCAAAAACTCTTGAGATGGCTGATAAGGCTGAAAGCGAAACAGGAGAGAAAAAAGCATATCTTGTAAATGTAACTGCTGAAACAAAGGAAATGCTGAAAAGGGCGCAACTTGCTGAAAAAATGGGGAGCAAATATATTATGATTGATGTTCTGACTGCCGGATGGGCTGCTGTGCAAACTTTAAGGGAATCGAATTTTAAAACAGCAATTCATGCACACAGAGCAATGCATGCTGCTTTTGACAGAAATCCTGAACACGGAATGAATATGATGGTTGTTGCGGATTTTGCGAGATTAATCGGAGTTGATACTCTGCATATAGGAACAGGAATTGGAAAACTTGAAGGAAATATAAATGATATTGAAGAACTGCAGGAAGAAATTGAAAAGATACATGTTAAGGAAACAAAAAAACGCCTTGAACAAAAATGGAGAAAAATCAAACCTGTTCTCGGTGTTTCATCAGGAGGATTGCATCCGGGGCATGTTCCTTTCCTGATTAAACATCTTGGAAAAGATTTGGTTCTTCAGGCAGGCGGAGGAATTCACGGACATCCGTTTGGAACAGAAGCAGGAGCAAGAGCAATGAGACAGGCAGTTGATGCAACACTGAAAAAAATTTCTTTGAATGAATATGCAAAAACTCATGTAGAACTTGAAGAAGCTTTGAAATTATGGATGAAATAATAGTTATAAAATGAAATACAGAAAAGCAGTCTTTATCGTCGCATATGCCAAACAAAAAAATAAAATTTATTATCTAATTCTAAAAAGAAAATTGCATTGGAAAGGATGGGAATTTCCAAAAGGAGGACTCAAATCTTCTGAATCAAAAGAGAAGGCAGTAAAGAGAGAAATAAAGGAAGAAACAGGATTAAAAGTTTTGAAAATAAAAAGATTCAATGTTTCAGGAAAATACAGATATAAAGAAAAATATGACGATAGAAAAGGAATTATTGGGCAGACTTTTTCATTATATGCTGCGGAAATTAAAAAAGGGAAAATTAAACTTGATAAAATAGAACATTCTTCATATAAGTGGGTTAAGTTTGAAAAAGCCATGAAAAAATTAACCTGGGCTAATCAAAAAAAATGTCTGAAGATTGTTGATAATTGGTTGAAAGATAAGAAAGAATAAAAAGTCTTTTTGGATAATATTTAAAATGAACTTTCGTGAATTTACAACAAGATCTGGGAAAAAAGTTATCTGCGGGAAAAATGCAGAGCAAAATGAAGAATTGGTAAAGAAATATATTGGAAAAGATAATTTAATATTTCATAGTGCAAAGCCGGGAAGTCCTTTTTGTGTTATAGAAAAAATAAAACACAGCAAGAAAGATGAAAAAGAAACTGCGATTTTTTGTGCTTCAAAAAGTCAGGACTGGAGAGATAACAAAAATGATGTTGAGATTAATATATTTAGGGGAGAAGATGTCTATAAAAGAAAAGGAATGAAAACAGGAATGTTTGGTGTTAAAAAATTTAGAACTTACATGGCAAAGAAAAAAGAAATTGAAAGACTTATATCTGATAAGAATCAAGGTTCCTAATACTCCTATATTTTCGCTTCGCGACAGATATAAAAACCAAATAAAATTCATTTTCTTATGAAAACAGCAGAAATGCAGATTGGTAAAAACGGAATTACTGATAATTTTGTTCAGACACTGAAATCCTGTTTTGAGCAGCATGAAAGTGTGAGAATTTCTGTTCTTAAAAGTGCAGGACATAATAAGGAAGAAATGAAAAAATATTCTGAAGAAATTTTGGAAAAGCTAAACTCGCGACCTCGCTT
>CAZPUY010000006.1:0-11282 GCA_964589905.1 Candidatus Woesearchaeota archaeon | reverse complement strand
TTTTCAAATGCTTTTATTGTCTCTTTGCATTTAGTCTCGTAATACCTGCAACAGGTTCCTGTTCCTTTTTCTAAATTGTAATCTTCTGATTTGCATCTTCTTATATCGCACCCAAGGTCATAAAAACAGCCAAGAACCAGATGATTTACTCCCTCTTTAACATTTGCTATAAATAATTTCCCAACCAAATCTTTTAATTCTTCAGTCTGCATTTATTATTTTAATAAAAAAAGTATTTAAACATTATTCAATTTCATAAGTCATAATGAAAGATAGAATATTAATTTCAGAAATTTTCAGACAGAAAAAGAAAAAAGCAGAAATAGCCGGCTGGGTGAAGAATTCAAGAGCATTAGGAAAAATAAGGTTTCTTATTTTGAGAGATATTTCAGGGGAGATACAGATTACTGCACATGAAAAAAACACTGATAAAAAAGTTTTTGACATCATGGATAAAATTCCCAGAGAATCTGTAATTTCTGTTACAGGGGAAATTAAGGATTCAAAACAGGCGCCTGGTGGAAAAGAAATTATTCCTGATAAAATTGAAATTCTAAACAAGTCTGAAGAATTACTTCCAGTTGATGTGGGAGATTTTTCAAAGACAGAATTGCCTAAGAGATTGGATTATAGGTTTTTGGATTTGCATAGAAAAAGAATTCAGGCGATTTTTAAAATTCAGTCAACTATTCTTCAGGGTTTCAGAGAATTTATGATTAAAGAAAAAGCAGTTGAGGCAGTTTTTCCTTCTATAATCAGTTCAAGCAGTGAAGGCGGGACAGAATTATACAAACTAAAATATTTTGAGAAAGACGCATACCTTAGCCAGAGTTGCCAGTTATACAAACAGATGCTCGCATGTTCTATGGAAAAAGTTTTTGCTTTATTTACAGTGTGGAGAGCTGAGAAACACAATACCACAAGGCACCTGAATGAATCAAGGCAACTTGATTTTGAAATGGCTTTTGCAGATGAATTTGTTGTTATGGATGTTTTGGCGAGATGCGTTCAATATATTATAAAAAAAATTCTTGAAGAAAATCAGGATGAATTGAAAACCTTGGAAGTTAAATTAAGTGTGCCGAAGGTAAAATATCTGACTTTCAGAGAAGTTGCTGAACTTATGAAAAAGAATAAGGTTCATATGGGGAAAGATGATTTGAGTCCTGAAGCAGAAAAAAAACTTGAAGAATTATTTCCTAATAATATTATTTTTGTTCATGACTGGCCGATTTCAGGAAAGCCGTTTTACATAATGCCGAAGCAGAAAGATTTGTCTGGAGGTTTTGATGCGATTTACCGCGGAGTTGAAATTTCTTCAGGAGGACAGAGAATTCATCTTCCTGATTTGCTGACAGAAAGATTAAAGGCGAAAGGACTTAATCCTAAAAATTTCAAATCTTATATTGAAAGTTTCAGATATGGTGCTCCTCCTCATGCGGGCTGGGGTGTCGGACTCGAGAGACTTACAATGCTGATTCTTGGATTAAATAATATTAGAGAAGCAGTTCTTTTTCCAAGAGACAGGGACAGGCTGACTCCATAAATTAATTGTTTAGATTATCCCTCCGCCATCTCCCCAACCAACCAGCCCTTGACTCATAATTTTAAATAACTAACTTTAAATATTCCTTAACCTATTTTTAATTATGGACTTTTTATTTCACAAAATATCTGAAAAAGAAAGAGAAGAAATAAAAAAACAGGTTGATTCTATTTTGCAATCTTTCTCAAGAAAACTTTCTGAAATTAAAAAAGATATTGGAGAGAGCCATGTTGAAAGGGAAGAATTTGAAAGAAATGAAGACGGAAAACCTTCTGAATTGGACAGGAAAATTATGTTTGGAAATGCGCCTGAGAAAAATGATGATTTCATAATCGCGGAGAAAAAAGGATGGTAGTTTTAGAAAGATTAAAAAATTATCTCGCAGAAATTGAGAAAAATGACAAGAAAGGAAAAAAGATAAATGCATTTCTTCAGTTAAATCCCCGCGCGATTGAAGAAGCGAAAAAAATTGATGAGAAAATCAAGAAAGGGAAAGCAGGAAAACTTGCAGGAAAAATTATTGCTGTGAAGGCGAACATAAATATTTTGGGGATGAATGCGAATTGCGCGAGCAAAACTCTTGAGAATTATAAAAGTCCTTATGATGCGACTGTGATAAAAAAAATTAAGGAAGAGGATGGTTTGATTATCGGATTGACAAACATGGATGAATTTGCATGTGGATGGAGCGGGGAAACTTCTGCATTCGGTGCGACGAAAAATCCGAAAAATCCGGAATTTGTTCCTGGAGGTTCTTCATCAGGCAGTGCTGCTGCTGTTTCTGCAAATTTCTGCGATATTGCATTGGGAAGTGATACTGGCGGAAGCATAAGAGTTCCTTCAAGCCATTGCGGTGTCGTCGGATTAAAACCAAGTTACGGCGCTGTTTCAAGATACGGATTAATTGATATGAGCATGAGTTTTGACCAAATCGGACCAATAGCAAAAAATGTTTCTGATGCTGCCTTGTTTTTTAGTGTCATCTCAGGAAAAGATGAAAATGATGCAACAAGCATAGACGGAAAAGTAAATATGAAAGGAGTTAATAAGGTTCTCAGAAATCTGAAAATAGGAATTTTGGATTTTAAGATTGAGGATTTCAGAATACAAAAAATAATTGACGAGAAAATTTCAGAAACTGCAAAAAAATACAAATGGAAAACAGAGAAGATAAAATTGAATTATATTGATTTTGCTGTTGCAACTTATTTTCCGATAGTTTATGTTGAATTTTTTTCTGCGACAAGAAGATTTGACGGAAGAAGATACGGTAAAAAGATTGAAGAAGTCTGCGGAAGTGAAGTTTTGAGAAGAATTATCGGGGGAAGTGAAATCAGCAAGGCAGAGCATGCCGGAAGATATTATTATTTGGCTTTGAAAGCAAGGAAATTGATTGAAGAAGAATTCAAAAAAGTATTCAAAAAATTTGATTGCATTATTTGTCCGACTATTCCGAGACTTCCTCACAAAATCAGAGAAAAAATTTCAATTCAGGAAATGTTTCAATATGATGCACTGACATGTCCCGTGAATCTTTCAGGAGATTGCGCAATAAGCATCCCTGTCGGAGAAATAGAAAATATTCCTGTAGGCATGCAGATAATCTGTGAAAAATTTAATGAACAGAAGTTATTCAATATCACGAAAATTCTTGAAAAATAAAAATAGATAAATATTTAAATATAGTTTTATTTTTAGAATAAGGAAGAGGTAAAATGAGGAAAAAAGAAGATAAGAAAATAGCATTTCTGTTAACATTTTTATTAGTTGTTGGAATTTTTTTGATATACGCTAATTTAAAATTTACAGGACTTGTTACAAATATTGATTCTATTACAAATGAAGCAGAATGTATTGCAGCAAATTATACCTGGGCAGAATCAACCGAAGAAGTTTGTAATTCTATTGAAGGATGTACTTTATGTATAACAGAAGATTGTGAAACAAATTGCCAGACATGTGAAAATGTAACAACCGGAGAATGCGGGGATTCTTCATATATTACTCAAGCAGAATGTGTTGCTGCAAATTATACCTGGGCAGAATCAACCGAAGAAGTTTGTAATTCTATTGAAGGATGTACTTTATGTATAACAGAAGATTGTGAAACAAATTGCCAGACATGTGAAAATGTAACAACAGGGCAATGCATGGGTAATATTTGCGGAGATGGAGAAACTCAGAGTCCAAATGATGACGGAATAAATGAAGTGTGTGATGATGGTGAAAATAATGGAGAATATGATTATTGCGCGATTGATTGTTTAAGTGAAGGTACTTATTGCGGAGATGGAATAATTAATGGTGATGAAGAATGTGATGGGAGCGATTTAGGGACACATACTTGTGAAGATGAAGGTTTTGATGGCGGAACTTTAACTTGTGATTCTGATTGTACTTTAAATGATGATGCATGCAGTAATGATGAAAATGATGAGGATTCTGATAATGAAGAAATTCCCACTACAACAATTATAACATCAAATACTGTGGCAGCAGAATCTTCTTGTACTCCAAATTGGGAATGTGATGATGTATGGGGAGAATGTATTGATGGAACACAGGTTAGAACATGTGTGGATATTAACCAGTGTGGTTCTAATGAAGGAATGCCTGAGATTTCACAATCATGTGTGGTTGAAATAAAAGAAACTTGTTCTGACGGAATTAAAAATCAGGGTGAGGCAGGAATTGATTGCGGAGGACCATGCGAGAATAAATGCAGTATTTTCACTATTGTTGGTAGTGCCATTTCAGGACCAGTTGGTGCAGGAAAGGATTTTGTGCTTAAAGGGATGTTTGGAAGTAAAACAAAAATAATAATCTCTGTATCTGTCTTTGTTTTAATTACAGGAATGGTTGTAGCTTTTGTTCTTTTCAAGAAAGGAATTTTGAAACTTCCTCTAAAAAATTCTTCCAAAAAAGAAGTAAAAACACAGGAAATGTAAATTTTCTGAATTGTTTTTAATCTAGATTCTTTTGAAACACAAAAGTTTTAAAGTATTTTTTACGTTGTTCTTGAATGAAGATAGGAGATATAGAAATCAAATGGCTCGGGCATTCGGGTTTTTTGATTAAGAGTCATAAGATTATTTATATTGACCCTTATAACATAAAAGAAGATTCTGAGAAGGCAGATATAATCCTGATAACTCACAGTCATTATGACCATTGCAGTATTGCAGATATAAAAAAAATAATAAAGAACGGAACTAAAATTTTTCTTACTGCAGATTGCCAGAGTAAAATGACAAGATTTGATATTCCTATAGATATGCAGATTGTTGAGCCAAATCAGGAATTGTCTTTTGGAGAAATTAAAATTTCCACGTTTCCTGCATATAATCTTGATAAATCATTTCATCCTAAGGAAGAAGGATGGGTTGGATATCTGATTAAGATGAACGGAGTTCTTATATTTCATGCAGGAGATTGTGATTTTATTCCTGAAATGCAAAAACTTACAGGATATAATCAACCGGATAAAAAATTTATTGCTCTGCTTCCAATTGGAGGGAAATTTACAATGAATGTTGAAGAGGCAGCAGAAGCAGCAAAACTGATAAAACCAACAATTGCAATTCCAATGCATTACGGGAGCATAATTGGAAATAGGGAAGATGCAGAAGAATTTACTAAACTCTGCAAAGAAGCAGGAATTGATGTGATGATTTTGGAGAAGGAATAATGAGAATAGGAATAATTGGTCCTAGTAAATTGAAAGATTTTTATAAAATTGAACAGATTGCAAAAATAGTTGCACAATCAAAAAATGAAATTGTTCTGACTCCGGATAAGAAATCAACTTCTGAATTTTTTGCAGAAAAATATCTTAATTATGGAGGAAAGAAGGTATATTTGATTGTTCCATTAGATGATAAAGAATTTGGTTATGACTGGCTTAATCTGGAATTAGGGGAAAAAATAAATTGCAATACATGGAGAAATCAACCAGAAAAACTTAATGAGGAATCTGAAATCTTAATTTGCTTAGGTTATTCTGCAGGAGGCTTAGCAGAAATTGCATATACTAAATGGTTTCCAAAGGGAAAGGCAATAAAACCTGTTTATATTATTGAAGAATTAATAAGTTCAAAATTACCTTCTGAAATAAATTTAGACATTCGATATATTTCTATAAATGAATTAGTAAAAATTCTTGGATAAAATGAACCCGTTTCAAAAACGCAAGAAAGATATTCTTTCAAAATCAGATAAATCTTCAATTGGAAGATTGGACGAGAAGATTAAGAAATTATGTGATAAAATAAATTCTCTTGAAAATTATTATACCACTTCATCATGTTCCGGAAGAATTATTCTGATGATAGATGCAGAGAAAAAAGGAAAGGATTTGTTTGTTTTTGTTTCTCATGATAAGATTAGTTTTGAAGAATTGAAGAGGGAATTAAATTTAGCATTAAAGAAAAATAAAAATATCAAATTTAAATTTGAACCGTGTATTCTTCACATTGCTTGTAAAACACTGGAAGATGCAGAAAAATTTCTTGAGAAAGGGAAATTAGCGGGATGGAAGAAGTCAGGAATTATCGGAATGAAAAACGGAATTACATTAGAATTAAACAGCACAGAGAAATTAGAATTTCCGATAATACAAGATAAAAAAATTTTAGCTGATGATAATTTTTTGAAAATCGTCGTCGACGAAGCGAATAAAAAACTGGAAAAGAGCTGGATGAAGATTGAGAAGTTGATGGAAATGATTTAGTTCCCGCCCACCCATCTCCGAGTAACCTTATTTATATATTAGTTATTCTTAATTTTCTGATGAGGAACGTGATTTCAAATGAGATTTATTATAATTTTTATAATCGGAATTATAAAGAAATGATAAATTAACTCCTTTCTAGAGAACAATAATTTATTTAAATAAAAAATGCCTCATTTTTTTAATATTAATTTAAACGTCAAATAGATTAAATTAATATTCGTTGATGAGGCATCTCTTTCTTTAATAATAAATGGAAATGTGTGAAATATTTAAACATTTCGTTAATACATTTCCGGTCCTGTTTTACAGGATTAACATAGAGGTATAAGGAGGTTAAAAAATGGTATTAGATTTTGCAAAAGAAGCGATTGAAAACGCAGGAACTCACAGCATTAACTTTGATGAATTGAAGGCTGGAAAAGCTAACATTAAAATTGTTGGTGTTGGAGGAATGGGATGTAATGCAATAACTTGGCTTTTTAATAAAGGAATTAGCGGGGCTACTGTTTACGCGACTAATACAGATGCACTTCACCTTAGTGTTTCCAAATCTGATGAGAAAATCTTAATAGGGAAAGAATTAACTCGTGGACTTGGAGCAGGAGGAAGACCGCAAGTTGGAAGAGAAGCTGCAAAAGAAGCTCTTGCTGAACTGAAAAAGGCAGTAGGAAGTGCTGATATGGTATTCATTGTTGCAGGAATGGGCGGCGGAACAGGAACAGGAGCAGCACCAGTTATTTCTCAGATTGCTAAGGAATCAGGAGCAGTTGTTATAGGGGTTGTCACAATGCCTTTTGAATCTGAAAGAGCAAGAATTGACAAGGCTGAATTCGGATTGCAGGAATTAAGAGAAGTTACTGATACAACAATTGTTCTGGATAATAACAGACTTGTTGATATTGCAGGGCAGTTGCCTATTGAACAGGCTTTTGCTGTTGCTAATGAACTTGTCAGCACAATGTGCAAAGGTATTGTTGAAACTATTACACTTCCAAGTTTGATCAATCTTGACTATGCAGACGTTTCTTCGATAATGAAAGATGGCGGTGTTGCTGTTATAGGAATTGGTGAGGCAGACACACAAAATAAGGTTATGGAAGCTGTTCAGCAGGCTCTGACACATCCTCTACTTGACGTGGATTATAAGGGAGCTACTGGTGCTTTAATACATGTAACTTGTGGTCCTGACTTGAAACTTGAAGAATTTGATTTAATTGGCAGAGTTGTTTCTGAAAACTTGAATCCAGAAGCAAATGTTATTATTGGGGCTAGAATTAGTAAAGAATTTGCCGGAAGAGTAAGAGTTATTACAATAATGACAGGAGTCAAATCTCCATATGTGCTTGGAAAAGATATAGAACAAAATACATCTTCTCATCCTGTTTCAAAGGAAATGTCTGATTTAGGAATTGAAGTCTGGAGATAAATAGTAAATAATTTCTTTTTTTATTTTTCTTTTTTTATTTTTATCCTTCTATTTTTGCAGGACTTTTCATTTTTCTATTCTTGTAAAAATTGAAATATAGAATCCTGTCCAAATCTATTTTCATTTTTTTTGTTATTGATTTTTCATATTCATAGCCAATTGGAAATAAAGCCTCAACTTTTATATTTTCAGGAATTTTTAATTCTCTTTTAATTTGTTCTTCAACAAAATGTCCGATCCAGCAGGTAGCGAGTCCTGCTTCCTGTATTGATAAAAGAAAATTCTGGATTGCGGCTCCTGCCTGCTGTCTGCACCAGATTTCGCTTTTTTCTCCATATAGGTTTTTTGTTCTGGAGTAATCAGAGCATGCTACTACTACATATTTTGCCTGAGAAATAAATTGCTGTTGTGCAGATTCGGCAATTTTTCCTATTTTTTCTTCATTATCAACCAGAATAAATTTTAGCGTGTAATTATTTCCTGCCATCGGCGCATATCGTGCAGAATCAATGCATTCTATAATTTTTCTCCAGTCAGGTTTTTTGCTGCTGAATTTTCTCACACTGTGCCGCTTTTCTATTGCCTTGTCAAGTTCCATAATTTAATCAGGAGAAAGAGATTTATAAAATTAGTGTATTCAATATTTCTTAAATCCGTTAGGGTTATTTTCATTCCAATATTCTCTTGCTTTTTCAGAAAGCCTTACACAAATTCCAGCTAATTCTCCAATTTTTTCTACAGAAAGATTTTTTGCCATTAATAGTTCTTCACTTAATACACATAACCTATCAACATATAAATTTTTTAGATTTTCTATATTGCTTCCATCTTCTTTTCCATAAATATCCCAGAAAAATGACACATCTTCAAAATTGTCTTTTTTCATTCTAAAATCTTGGGATTTATCTTTTAGAATTTTTGCTGCTTTTGAGATTCGAGCATAGTAATTTTCATCTAGTTGGTCATATCTTTTTTTATTTAAATTATCTAAATCAATTGCTACTAATGAGAAAAGTAAAGATAAATCTCTATTTTTTAAATCAAAACTATCTAATGAATCAGTTAATTCTCTTGGCATATTATTTGAAATAGGTAATAGTTTTTAAGAATTATTGTGGTATAAATTTGAATGTCCCGGATAGGACCGGGCCTCATGTTCACTTGACCTCATTTGTCTGCTTAGCATCCAAATGAAACCCGAGGGTTCTCGTCTTATAGAAATACGTCCCGGATAGGACTCGAACCTATGACTTCATGGTTAACAGCCATGCGCTCTACCAACTGAGCTACCGGGACTTAATATTTTTAGAAAAATACTCTATTTAAAATTATTCTTTGAATTTTTCTTTTTTTCTTTTAATCCCAAATCAAAAACAGGTTCTATACGGTGTTTTTCAAGATATGAATAAACATTTGCCTGTTTTGCTCCCCGAATTATTGATATGGCTGCATCCTGCGCATTTTTTATGCATTCAGGAGAACCAATAATTCCTACATTATTATCTTTTATCTCAAAAAAACATTCTGTTAACTTGTTTAATGTTTGGAGAGTTTTTCCTTTTCTACCGATAATTCTTGCCCGGATTGTTTCGAGATTTTTTCTTGATGTATAATCTTTTATATTCAGAATTTCAAAAAGAAAATCCTCTTTTTTTATTGAAAATGCTCTTTCCAACGGAAAACCAAAATTGATTGCATCAAGAACTTTTTCTGCAATATATTCATTTTCAGGAGAACCTTCCATTAAGATTTCATTTCCTTTTATTATAATTTTTACATTTAATATCTCTTCAAGTTTTTTCTTATTCTTTCTTATTCTTGCAAGATTTTCTGAAAATATGGATTTCATTTAAAATTCACTTTTTTCTGTTTCGAGATATCCTTTTCTTTTTAGCCATTCTATCTGGTTTGGTTTATACTTGAGAACTATGTCTCCTTTTTCTTTATCCAGTTCCCATGGCTGGACGATTACAACATCTCCCGGACGAAGCCAGAGTTTTCTTTTTAATCTTCCGGGAACTCTGCAGTTTCTTGTTTTTTTATCAAGACAATTTACAAACATTTTATTCCCGCCAAGCCGCTGTTCTATAATTCCTATTATTTCATTTCCCTTTGGCAACGGAGCACGGGTTATTATTTGCTGTTCTTCTTCATAAAATTTCTTATCTCCCATAAATATTAAATTAAAGAAGAATTTATAAAATTATAGTAATATCAATGCGAGACGTAAGGCAGGAAATCTTCCGCTCGCACTTCTACAAAAGAACAAGTGAGAAAGGAATTTCATGGATTTTTCCGATATTATCTTCCTCAATTATTCCTGCATTTAATGCCGCATTTACAGAATTCTTTCCAACGATATTGAATGTCGCGTCTTCCTTTTGCATTTTTTGCATTATTTTAACAGCCTCATCTTCTGAAACCTTTTCTTTTCCGTAAAATGTCTCTTTTACATCTAACTGGAATTTTCCTTCTTCAAATTTCTTACCAAGCAGTTCAGAATCACAGATAGCTACAACATCCCGGTAAGAGCGTATAACATTAATAAAAAACATAAAAAAAAAGAGAATAAGCGGGTTAATAAATTTATTTCTTGCCCATCATCCTGCAGACAGTAGTTCCGCATTTTGGGCATTTTCCCTTCATCATTGTAGTGCCTCTTGAAGTTTTTGTTTCCTTCCCATCTTTCATCTCTACTTTTTCCTTACATTTAACACAATATGCCTGTACCATTTTTCCTCCTTTATGGATTTAATTAACAAATTCTATGAATCTGTAAATTTTAAAGATTAATCCAATTTTTAAATGTTTGGAGGGGACATTTTAGAGAAAATTTTTAAATTGCATATTCTTTAAGAATGCATGGATAAAAAGAGGGGGTGTTTAATATTGCTTATTGGAATTCTTTTCTTCTTTTTAATTAATAATATTTCTGCAACCCTGAATGTTTCTTTATCGGACCAGGGAACTAATGCCAAATATAAAAGTAATGGGAGTGTTATAAATTCCGGAAATTTGGAAGTTACAATTTATGATGCTCTGACAGGGGGGAATCTGATTTATAATGAAACTTTTGCAGGAGTTATTAATAATGGTTCATGGAATGTGATGCTGGGGGAAAATTCTTCTAATAATCTCTCACTGGAATTCGGGAAAATTTATTATAAGGATTATAAAATTAATGGACAGGATTTGAATTTTACTGACTTTTATGGAAATATAGTTGAGAGGAGATTTTTTTATTCTCCTTTGGGAGATATAAGTGACGAGGATATATCTGATATAACAAATCTAACTTTAGGAGATAAAATAACTTTTGCATTCGGACAGTTTATAGATAATTTAGTGGATGGTTGGTTAAGGATTACAGGAAATTTGAATGTAACAGGAAACATTACAGCTTCATATTTCAAAGGAGATGGAAGTTTGCTTACTGGAATATCTACAAATGTAAATACAACTATTGTTGAAGGGAATATTACAACATATGACACTGGCTGGGTTGCCTGTGATGACTGGACAAACCAGCATTTAGGAACAACTGTCGGTAATAATGTTGCTCATAACCTTGATGCTCC
>CAZPUY010000005.1:0-11929 GCA_964589905.1 Candidatus Woesearchaeota archaeon | reverse complement strand
GCCTGTTTTTGCGTCTTGCTTCCTCTGTTAAGTCTTGAACTCTGGTCATGATTTCCATAAGGAACCAAACTTGTCACAACTCCTAGTATATCAACATTGTCAATTTCAAGATGTGTATGTTCAGGCGTAAGTTCTTCTTTATACAATGCAACCAAAGCATTTTCCTCTTCAGCAGCGTCGAGATATTCTATAATTCCTTTTCTCAGCAAATCCTTCCATTTCAATTCTCCCTGTTCTATCTGTATTTTATATTCATTATTTAATTTAGAATTTCCATTTTCTGCGACTATCAAAGGCCTTAAAACTCTTCCTGGTTCTGTTGAAATTAAAACACTCCCAAATCCTGCATCGTTTCTAATACTCATTTGTTCCGGGAGTTCTCCTGCCCTTCTTTTTTCTCTAATGTTTTTCACAAAATTATCCGGCTCTTTTACATTTCCTATAAATCTTCCGTTAAAGAATACATCTCTTCCGCCTGTTCCTTCTTTTTCCATTCCCATTGATTCCAAATCCTTGAAGAATTTTCCCTGTTCAAGTTCAACTCTCGTAGAAATCTTGCTTAAAATTGCGAGATTTTTTCTTAATCCAATTTCTGTTCCTTCAGGAGTTTCTATAGGACAGAATCTTCCGTAATGAGTTGGATGAAGAGTTCTCGCCATAAAATTTTCCTGATCGCTCGGCAGCATACTTGAAACTCTCTGCAACTGCGAAATCATCGCAAAATAATTTGTCTTGTCCATGTTCTGAGTGATTCCGCTTCTTTCTCCTGTCCAACTTCCTGTTGCAATCGCAGATTCAACTCTGTGTGAAAATAACGTCGATTTTGCAATTATTTTTATAGAGAAAAACTTTTTCCTTTTTGATGATTTTTGAATTGCATATTGTATATCTCTTATCAAAATCCCCAAATTAACTCTGAATAAATTAGCAAGCAAATCTCCTGAAAGCCTGACTCTTTTGTTTGAGTAATGGTCCTTGTCTGTTCTTAATTCAGGATTTTCTTTTGCTATTAAAAATTGTTTGATAAGTTTGCAGATTGTAACTGCCTTGTTCAACCTGTCCTCTTTTTTTTGTCCGATATGCGGAAGAAGATAAGAATCCATTCTCTGTTTTATTCTGTCTAAAATTTCTTTCTTTGTTCCCTGCAATCCTATTTTCTCTGCGATAAACATCATCGCATCTTCTTTATTTGCCAGATTAACAAATTCATACAGATTAACAATGACGCTGTCAGTTTCTTTTTCTATGTATTTTGCGATGTCAGATTCTTTTATCAGCCCGAGTGCTTTAAGTATAACCACAACAGGAATATCTTTGAATCTGCTAAAGGATAAATCAAGAAGTCCGTCTTTGCTTTCAGAAATTGTGACAGGAATTCTGTATGTTCCTTTTAACGAAAATAATCTTAATGTTAGAATTCCTTTGCTGTTTGTTTCAATAAACGGTTGATTTTCAGCAAGGTCCTCTGCCATAATCATAACTCTTTCATTTCCATTAACTATGAAATATCCTCCGGGGTCCAATGGGTCAGAATAATTTTCAGTAAGTTGCTCATCACTCATATCATGAGTATTACATACTTTACTTTTAACCATAATTGGAATCTTTCCGATTTCAACTGTTTCAGAATCAATTTGCTCTCCTTTTTTTATTGTTATATCAAGTTTGACAGGAGCAGAATAAGTCAGATTTCTGAGCCTTGCTTCATAAGGCATTATCAGTGAAGAACTTCCGTCAGCTTCAATCACTTTCGGTTTTTCCACTCTGATTTTTCCGAGGCTGATTTCAAATTCCTCGTTGTTCATGCTTTCTGATATTTCGTCGACAATTTCCTGTATTCTGTGTTCAATAAATTCATTAAAAGAAATTATGTTTGATTCAACTAAAGAATGTTCTTCAAGATACTTTTTTACGATGAGGTGATTATTTTTTTCCATTGCTGAAAATTTCCTGTTCTGAATTTGTGCCGGATTTTGTTCTGCCATTTTATACAACAACCCTGTAATAAACTCCGGACTTTCTTTCAATTTTAATTATGTCCCCGACATTGCATCCTTCTGGCAAACCAGCATCTGTCGAGAAAATTTTAGGTAATTGTGCTTTAGAAATATTTAATTTTTTTAGAAGTTCTTCAGCTTCTTTTTCATTTATTTTTATGTGTTTGGGTTGGAGAATATGCATTTTTATTTGAGGAATTTAATAGCCAAAGGCATGCCTAATTTTTAACAACTTTGGAATAATAAAAAACAATAAAATTTAATTTAAAAATGTTTTGGTTCCAAAGGGTTTGGATAGGTTTTTATAATTTATCTTATTAATCAAATTATGACAGATACAAGTGATATTGAAAGAGCAATTTATGGATTACATAAAGAGATTGATGTTTTAAGTGGAGCAATTTATACTACTACAGAAAATTTAAAAATACCCATTCAAAATTTAGCAACAATATTTGATACGTCTTCTAAAAAGACAGAAAAACTTACAAAAGCATTAGTTCGTTGGACAAGGATTATGGCTATTGCAATTATAATACAAGCCATAGCAGTTATAGGACAAATAGTAGTTATTATTTGGGCGAACCTAAAGTAATCAACTCTGTTATTTCTCAGAATAAAAATTATGGCCCCGAAGGGATTTGAACCCTCGACACCTGGATTAAAAGTCCAGTGCTCTAACCAGACTGAGCTACGGAGCCATGATAAAATTTAGCAGAATTAGTTTAAAAATTCTTTGTTAGAGATTATTTATAATGTATCTTCTAACCCTATTAGCAGTATCAGCATTATAATAAGGATGCATAATTTTTAATATTGCTTCAGCATAATTATCAGGAGATTCTAATTTTCCTTTTGCTTTAATACTGTTTGGATGCGGAAAGAAATCTTCTTGTTTTCTGCCTGTAAATAGATATTTTTCTAGCCCCCTCTTAATTTCTTTTTTCCTTTCTGTAGAATAATCTTTAATCAGTAAAAGAAATGATTCTCCAATTTCAATATATCTTTTCATTTTCAAATAAACTTCTTCAACTTGTTTTCTAATTCTTCAGAACTCATTGCTCCGATAAATTGTTCAACAGCTTTTCCGTCCTTAAACATAATAAAGTTCGGAATTGAACTAATCCTGAATTTCTGCGCGATGCTCTCGTTGTCAGAAATATTTATTTTGCCAAATTTTATTTTTCCTTTAAGCTTTTCAGCCAGTTCATCAACTACAGGTGCCATCATCAGGCACGGCATGCACCACTCAGCATAAAAATCAACAAAAACCAATCCCTTTTTTACAAATTCTTCAAAAGATTTCCCTATCAGTTCAATAACATTGTCGTTTGCCATTTAATATGAGAAATATAGTTATTTATAAAATTATTGGAATCTAACTATTCAAGATTCATCCACATTTTTGCTAAATCTAAATTATGTTCATAAATGTGAAGTCCAGGACTTTCTGCATAAAGTTTTCCTGGTTTAACTTCTGGCTGTTCTGGTTTTTTTGTTGCATTTATCCATTCTGATGTATATTCCATAAGCTTGGTAATGCCTCCAAGATTCTCAGGCAAACCAGCAACCAAATCCCATGATCTCCATGTTGTATGAAAGTCTAATTTATCATCTCTGATATACATCATGATTTGTCTTAGACATTCACTGCTTCCTTTTTTTGTTTCCCCGTCATGTTTCCACCAATATCTTTTAAGACTCTTATCTCCACCAATAACAATTGCGCAATGATTAGTACCATAACCATTATTTACAAAATGTTTCACGCAATTTTCTAATTGATTTTCTCTGGTTCCTCTTGGAATTCCTTCATGTTTGAGGGGAACATATTTGGGTATTGATGAAATTACTTTTTTAACTGGTTTTGGGAGGTTTGTATTTTTTACATTAGGAAAAGCTTTTGTAAATTTAGGAATACCAACAATCCATGAAGAATATTTATAATGTTCATTAGGTTTAAGTGAACCATCAATAAGATAATCCAAAAAATATCCATCTATCTTTTCATTATTTGTTGTTACAATAACTCCTTCTCTTGGCAAAGGTGCTAATGGGCGAGTAGTTGGATGAGTAATACACAAACTTGCTTTTTCAAATTCTAATCTGTATGAACCTGCAAAACTTCCCACATCAACATAATTTATTCTTCCATGTTTTAGTTCTTCTAAAATTGTATCAAAATATAAACTATTAAGATTATGTGAGGTAATACTAATCAAAGGTTTTTCGACGATTTCATTTGCCCCATATTTATCAATTAAGGCAAGTCTCATTTCCTTCATTTCTTTCTTAAAATCACCTGACATTTTATTTTTATTCTTTTCTCCTTTAAAATGATTATTATTCTCTGAAAGTTATTTTATTAAATCTGTTTTTCTAAACCTTTTATGCTTGCCCTTTTTCCGCCCTGCCATTGCCCTTCATAGCTCCTTTTTATCTCTCCTTCAACAGGAAAAAATACGATATTAAACATTCTTGCTCCTAATTCAAATGTAAAATCTTTTGAACCGTGATTTGCGAGTCCAAATCTCAATTGTCCTGAATAGCCGGGATCTGTCTTTGAACAAAGTAATGCTATTCCGCAATTTTGGAGAGTTGTTCTTGGATAGACATGAGGCATAAGATACCTTGCAGGCTGTCCTTCATCATATAAAACTTTTTCTTTGGGAGATGTTATCTTTTCAATTGTCTTTACAAGAAAATATTCTCCAGGTCTCATTAAAATTTTGAGATTTCCATCTTTTTCAATATCTCCAATAAGAATTGATTCAGGAGTAGTTCTCTGTTCAACCCCCAAAAATCCATCTTTTTCTTCAAGCCTATAAACTTGTCCTACTCTTAAATCTAATCCAACACCTTCTGGATTTTCGAAATCTCTTTGACAAAGCCCTTCAACTAAATTATATTTTTTATTCAGTTCCAAAACTTTAACTGCTGATAACACCATTTTTAATTTCTATATTCTCAAAAATTTTTTTATTTTATAAATAAATATATTCTTTAAAATATATTTTATCCACACTTTCCAAGACTCCATCCGCAATTATTGCAGACAGGGTCACTACAACCTGCTTCTTTATGGAATTTTGCAGAATGGCATTGAGGACATTCAAATTTTTCAGAAATGTTATCATAAATTCTGTGCTCAATACTTTTTCCATTATTTTGGTTAATTTTCTTTTTCAATTTTTTAATCTCTTCTTCATCTTTTATTTTTTCTAAGTCTTGTTTATCTATAACATTTTTTAGATTATTCTGCTCATCATATTCAACAAGTCCTCTCGATAAACAATAATGTTCAAATGCCAAACCCACACCGTGTGATGGAGAATTAATTCTGTTTGGACCAATACCTTGTTTATCTCCGGTTACAGATTTCCATTCTTTTATCATTTCTGCATAATCAGGATTATTTGATTTTAATCTCCCGGTTCTGTCAAGTCCGGACTGTGCGAATTCAGTTGACGCTTCTTTTCCCAAAGGTTTTGTGTTTTGAAATATCTTAGAAGGAAGGATATAAACTTGCTTTGTTTCCTTATTCTTCCAGAAATCTCCAACTATGCTTAAATGAAACGTATCATCTCCTTTTTTGATATTATAATATTTTGCATCATGTCCTTCTTTTATTGCCTTTGAACCAATCTCTACATCAATTAATGAAATCCCTTCTGCTTTCTCTTCTAATCCGCTATAAACTCCTTCTTTAGATTTATCTCTAAAAACAGTTATACCAATACATCCTTCATTCCAAGCCATTTGATAGATTTTTTTTATATCTTCAATTGTAGTTTCTTCGGGAAGATTAACTGTTTTTGATACTGCATTATCTACTCCATACTGAAAAGCACCTTGCATTTTAACATGCCATTCAGGAGAGATGTTATGAGCTTGTTTGTATATATTTTTTAATTTATCTGAAACCCCCTCAATATTTTGAATACCTCCTGTTTTTTTCACTTCCTCTAATATCTTTTCGAGGGTTTTTCCAGAAAAATCTTTTTTTAAATCTTCAACAAGTTGAGGAACAATATAAGTTAATTCTTTTCCATCCATACATGTCTTCTTATATGCAAGTTTGAAAAAAGGTTCAATACCCCCATTTGCATCTGCAATCATTCCTGTTGTTCCATTCGGTGCAATTGTTGTAACAGTAGCATTCCTGACTTTCTTTCCTTCTTTTTCCCAAACACTTCCCTTCCAATATGGAAAAACACCTCTCTCTTTTGCTATTTCAATAGATGCATCTCTTGCCTTATTTGTAACATATTTAGAAATATTCTTTGCTAAATCAATAGCTTCATCAGAATCATAAGGAATTCCAAGTTGAATAAGCATTTCTGCCCAGCCCATTAAACCCATTCCAATTTTTCTTGTTCCATGAACTTTTTCATAAATTTTTTTAAAAGGAAATTTACTCATATCAATAACATTATCTAAAAAGTGAACCCCTCTCTCAATTCTTCTATCAATTTCTTTATAATTTACTTCACCATTCTCAACACATGTTGCTAAGTTAATTCCTCCGAGATTACAGGCTTCAAAAGGAAGCAATGGTTGTTCACCGCAAGGATTTGTAGATTCAATTTTTCCAATGTGAGGTGTTTTATTATCTGCTTCTAATCTATCTAAGAATATAATCCCTGGACATCCTTCTTCCCAGGCATATTGGGCAATTTCATCAAACAAAACACTTGCATTTATTTGGATATTTCCGTTCTCTCCAACTCTTCCAATTTTATTATTGTTATAAACATTAATCACACTTTCACCATCTTCATCTATAATCAAAGAAGGATTTAGTTCTCCAATCAATTCATTATATTCTTTAGTTCCTTTTACCAAAAGATTTTCTTTTTTCCAAACTCTTTCTTCCAATGATTTTGTTTTTTCATCTTTTGGGCTTATCAAATCAAAATATTCATTATTTTTTACAGCGTCCATAAATTGTTTATCAACACCTACAGAAAGATTGAAATTTGTAATATTATGATTTCTTGCTTTTTCTCCGATAAATTCAAAAATATCTGGGTGAGTATAAGGAAGAATTCCCATGTTTGCACCTCTTCTAAAACCTCCTTGATTTACAGCATCTGTTGCAGAATCATAAACTTTTAAAAAAGAGATAGGTCCGCTTGAAGAACCAAAAGTTGTGGATATTCTGTCTGTTTTAGGTCTTAGATGTCCAAAATTAAATCCGGTTCCTCCCCCGCTTTTATGAATCATAGACATATATCTCATAGTATCAAAAATTCCATTTCCTTGTTTTTCAGGGTCTTCTCCAATATCATCAGTTGCCATATAATCTTCGATAGGCAAAACAAAACAGGCAGATAATTGCTGTAATGACCTTCCTGCATTACACAATGTCGGTGTGTTTGGCATGAATTCCTGATAAATTAAAGATTCAAGAAACTCTTCTGCGACAGGAACAATATCTTTTTTAGAATCATATTTTAAATCCGCTTCTGCAATATTCACAGCAACCCTCGCAAATAAATCCAGAACATTTTCTGTAATTTTCCTTTGGTTATCTTTTTCAAGATATCTTGTTTCTAAAGTTAATCTTGAATTTGGACTAAAATATAATTCTTTATCAATTTTTTTATCAATAATTTTATACCCTGTCCCTCTGAAAATTTCATTATCAACATTCCAGTTAGAAATTTGATATCTGGATTTTATTTTATCTTCAAGGTTTCTCCTCTCTTTTTCAGATTGTCCAACAAAAGCATAAGATTTATTTAAATCACCCTTCACCATTTTATAATCCCTTCATTTCACGTTTAAAATCATTTATGTCCTGGAAATCTCTATATACAGATGCAAACCTTATGTAAGCGACATTGTCGATTCGTTTTATTTTTCTCATAATCAATTCTCCCATGTCTGAAGTTTTAATTTCTTTTTTCCCTTTTTTTCTAATCTGTTCCTCAATTTCGTTTATCATTTTGTCTATTTTTTCTTTTGCAACAGGACGTTTTTCAAATGCCCTGTAAATTCCGTTCTCCAGTTTTTCCCTGTTAAATTTTTCCCTTCTGCCATCTTTTTTTATTACAGATAAATCTTCTTTCACGGATTTTTCATAAGTTGTGAATCTTTTCCCGCATTTCAGGCACTCCCGCCTCCGTCTTATTCCTTCAGGCGATTTTCTTTTATCAGTCACCTTTGATTCTTCATGAAAACAATATGGGCAATCCATTTTATTCGTATATCCTCGCATACAATATGTTGTATGTTATTTATCTCTTTTAACCACTTATTGTATAAGTAAGAAAATAATAAAATAAATACTATTTAAACATTTATCCTCACTGAAAAAAACAACAGGGATATACAAAAAATAATTACCTTTAATAGGAATATTTTTAAATATTGAATTACTCTAATGAATATGAGTTATCTAAAATTGGTGATAGAACAAATGGGAATCCCTGCTGGATTGATTGGATTATTTGTTCTGGTTTTGATTTGGTCTTATGTTTGGAAACTTTTAGCATTATGGAAATCTGCAAGAAAAGGTTCTGTAGCATGGTTTGTAGTTCTTGCTTTGGTAAATACAGTAGGTATTCTTGAAATTCTTTACATTTTTGTTTTTTCCGAGATGAAACAAACTAAAAAGAAAGTTATAAAGAAAAATAGAAGAAAAAGAAGATAGTTATTGTTTAATCATCTGACACATCTTGCAAATTTTATTTCTGCTTGGTTCTCCGCAAATTTCACAATAGTTCAGTTTATCCTCTGTTTTTAATTTCTGGATTTTCTCGGAAAGTGTATCAAAGTTTTTCATAATATTCTCTTTTTCTTTTGTTGTTAAAAAATTTGTAAATTTTCGGACTTCTTTTCTGTATGAATCCAGCAAGCACGGGCATTTTTCAAAAACTGTAGGAAGTTTTTTTGATTTTGCATATTTTTTTATGTCTTCTTCTGCAATGTAAAATAAAGGTTTTATTCTTGTTATAAATTTTTTATCCGATATATTTTTAGTTATTGCTCCTGAATTCACGCTTAATTGCGGAGAGCCTTTTAAAATATTCATCAGGAAAGTCTGAACTTCATCGTCGAGATTATGCCCTGTTGCAATTTTTTTGAATTTCAATCTTCTCGCTTCACGATTCATAATCCATTTTTTTATAACTCCGCAGATTGCACAATTTTTCAATCCTTTTCCATGCCCTGTTTGTATGGCTGTTCTTATATAACACATTGAATTTCCCATTTCTTTTTTTATATCATAAAGATAGAGTTTTATTCCAAGTTGTTCGCAAAGTTCTTTCACAGCACTTAAACATTTTTTGCTGTAATTTCCCATTCCCAAATAAATATGAAATCCTTCAATATTATATCCAAATTTTTTAAGAAGATAGGCTGTTAATGCCGAATCTTTTCCGCCAGACATAGCGATGAGTATTTTTTTATTTTTATCCAAATTTATTTTCTTCAAAGTCTGTCTGACTTTCTGTTCAATTTCCATGTATAAATAAAAGAAAAATAGTTTAAAAATTATAAGAGTTAAACATTTATGGTTCTTCTCACATATTTTCCATCTAATTTTTCTTCTAATTTCGGCAATTTTCCGTCTGCTATAACTGCTCTTACCATAAAATAACCTTTACAATCTTCTATTAACCAAAATGCTTCATATGCTAATTCATTTCTCAATTCTGGATTGTCATTTAAATGAAAATTTTTATCTATTTCATTTAAAGCATTTAATTCAGTAGTCCATCTTTTAATATTATCACTTCTAAAGAAAGCAGTTGCAGAATCATAAAAATTTTTTCTTATTTTATTTAATCTACCAATATCATTAATTTTTTCCCACCAGTCACTTCCAACTGTTTTCAGATTAGTTCTTCCATTATTATATTTTTGAATAACTCTATCTAAATCTATTATCACATTATCAACTCTATATACCCTTACATTTTCTGGTTTTAAAAGTGGAAAACCTAAAAACTCTTCTTTAATAGTTGTATAATCAGAAATAACTTCTTCATCTTTCAATTTTTCTAATTTGCATTTCAGTAAAGAATTATTGAAATTAGGTTCTTTTTCAAGCAAAAAACATAATTGCATTTTATTTAATTATAAACAATCTTCAGATTTTATAAATTCTTAGGTGATAAATAGACCTATAAAATTAGGTTTATTTCTCACAAATATTATTCACTTTTCTTTTTTTCATAATCAAGTATTGCTTTTTTTAGTGCTTCGCTTGCAAGATTTGAGCAGTGCATTTTAATTGGAGGAAGTCCCTTGAGAGATTTTGCAACATCATTTCTTGTTATTTTTTCAGCTTCATCCAGTGTCTTGCCTTTTGCAAGTTGTGTAATCATCGACGAAGTCGCAATCGCAGCAGCGCAACCGAATGTTTTGAATTTTATATCTTTAATTATTTCCTGTCCTTTCTTATTTTTTCCAACTTTAATGTAAAGCCACATAACATCTCCGCATACAGGATTTCCTATTTTCCCAACTCCATCCGGATTTTTTATTTCCCCAATATTTTTGGGATTGGTAAATTCCTTGATAACTTTTTTTGAATATTTTATTGTCATTTGCTATTCAATTTTTTAATTAATTCATCAATCTGTTTTTTATTCATTCCGTGAGCAAGACATCCCTGTTCAATTGTTTCTTGCATTGCCATAGGACATCCCATACATGAAAGTCCTGCTTCAAATAAAATCTTCGCTGCATCAGGTTTTTTTTCAAGCAATTCATTTAGTTTTGTTTTTTGAGTTATTTTTTTCATTTTATCGGACTTATCCTCCGAAGTTTATCTACAGTTTTTTCAAGTTTTTCTAAAAAATAATCTGCCTCTTCATCACTAGTATATTTGCTGATTGAAATTCTTATTGAAGAATTCGCCTGAACAGGTGTGAGCCCGATTTCTTTCAGAACATGACTTGTCTCAAGAGAATGTGATGCACATGCACTGCCAGTTGATGTGCAGATTCCAAAAGTTTCAAGATAACCGCCTACAGACTCACCTTCGATATTATTAAAAGAAATATTAATATTATTGCATAATCTTTTGTCTTGAGGACCATTGAGTCTTGTATTAGGTATCTCGAGTATCCCTTCTATAATCTTGTCTCTTAAAATAATCATTTTTTCATTATTTTTTTTCTTTGCAATCTCAACTGCTTTTGCAAATCCCACAATTCCTGAAATATTTTCTGTCCCGCTTCTCATTTTATTTTCATGTCCTCCTCCGTGAAAAAGAGGAACGATTTTTGTTCCATCGCGGATATATAATGCTCCGACTCCTTTTGGTCCGTGAATCTTATGTGCATTCAAAGTCACCAAATCAAGATTTTGTTTTTTGACATCAAGTTCTGTTTTTGTAAAACTCTGGCAGGCATCAGTATGAAATAAAACATTTTTATTCCAGCATATTTTTCCAATCGATTCCATATCCTGAATTGTCCCTATTTCATTATTTCCGTGTATCACAGAAACAAGAATTGTTTTGTCTGTTATTTTTTTCTCAAGTTCTTCCAAATTTACAAAACCTTCTGCATCAGCATCAAGGTAAGTTATTTCTGCTCCTATTTTTTCAAGCCATTTGCATGTATTCAAAATGCAGTCATGCTCAACCTTTGTTGTAATTATATGATTTTTCCCTGTCTTGTTTTCCTTATGCCAAAAAAATAATCCTTTAAGTGCAAGATTATTCGACTCTGTCCCGCCTGAAGTAAAAACAATTTCATGGCTTTTTGCACCTATTGATTTTGCGATTATTTTTCTGCTTTTTTCTAAAACCGATTTTGCTTCCTGCCCCATAAAATGAGTTGAAGACGCATTCGCATATTTTTCATTGAAATACAGATTCATCGCTTTCATAACTTCATCATCAACTTTTGTCGTTGCAGCATTATCAAGATAAATTTGTTTCATCTTCCCCTAAAACAGCATTTATTTTT
>CAZPUY010000004.1:0-14420 GCA_964589905.1 Candidatus Woesearchaeota archaeon | reverse complement strand
CCAACAATTGCAAGAATTCCCAAAGTTATAAGAAAATAAAGCCATCTATTTGAAAAATTAATTTTGATATTTATTGTTCTACCTCTTTTTTTCTTCATATTAATCAATAGTATTACGAATTTTTAAATGTTTCTTAAAATAATTTTATAAACTTCTTATTGCATGATTAATTATGGAACCGACAAGTGAAACTCTTGAGGAGATTGATGAGGCACGGGAGAAAGAGGATATGAAAAAATTGGAGGCAGTTTTTTTTGTCAGCGGGAGATTTCTGAATATGCAGGAATTGATTTCATTTACTGATTTGAATCCTCTTATAATAAACAAACTTCTTGAAAAACTTCAGGAGAAATATGACAGGGATGATTCTGCGATAGAAATTATAGAAAAGAACAAAATGTGGAAAATGGATGTAAAGCCGGCGTATCATCATATAATAAACAAACTTGCCGGAGGAAAATCAGAATTTTCAAAAGCAGAACAGGAAACTCTTGGCATAATCGCTTACAAACAGCCGATTAAGCAGTCTGTTATTATAAAAATCAGAGGAAACAAAGCTTATGACCATATCAAAAAATTTTTGGAACTTGAACTTCTAAAAAAGAAAAAAGTCGGACATACTCATGAACTTAGTTTAAGCGACGATTTTTATGATTATTTCAATTTTCAGGAAGATTCAGATATAACTTCGCAGAATAAAAATCTTTAAGAATAACTACAACTGAAAAATAAAATGGAAACTCTCTCGATTATTTATCTTGGGTATATGTTTATATCAATTTATTTTCTCTCTTTATTTTTATTGCTGTATTCAAAAAACAGGAAAAATATTTTTGATTATCCAAAAAAAACCAAAAATTATTCTATTTCTATTCTTGTCCCTGCATGGAATGAGGGGAAAACAATTGAGGAGACAATTAAGAAAATTTTTGAGACAAATTATCCCGGGATAAAGGAAGTAATAATTCTGAACGACGGTTCTGAGGATGATACGGAAAAAATAGTCCGGAAATTACTTCGCAAATATCCTAAATTAAAACTGGTGAACAAGAAAAATTCCGGGAAGGCGGATTCTTTGAATCAGGGAATTAAGATTGCAAAAGGGGAACTGGTTGCTGTTGTTGATGCAGATAGTTATCCTGATAATGATTCTTTTGAAAAGATAGTTGGTTATTTTGACGACGAGAAAGTCGGAGTTGCAACATGTGCTGTTATACCCCGGAATAAGAGCAAGTTTATAGAAAAATTGCAGTTTATCGAATATCACGTGATTGCATTTGTCAGGAAACTTTTGGGGTATGTTGATGCAATTTATGTTACCCCTGGACCGCTTGCAATTTACAGGAAATCCGCGCTTGTTAAAATCGGGGGTTTTGATACAAAAAATATGACAGAAGATATTGAAGCAACATGGCATCTTACTTATGAAGGTTACAAAAGAGAAATGTGTCTGGCAACATATGCAACTACAACGGTTCCGGATAAGTCTAAACTATGGTTTAAACAAAGAAGAAGATGGAATCTCGGCGGTTTGCAATGCATTCTAAAATACAAAAAAAATTTTCTGAAAAAAGGTATGCTTGGTTTTTTTATACTTCCATTTTTTGTTCTTCAGCTTTTTTTAGGATTGCTTGGGCTAAGCATTTTCACATATTTAACTACGACAAGAATATTTTCTAATTTTCTTTTTGCAAGATATTCGATTACTGTAGGAACGCCATTGGTAACAATGAATGACATTTTTATAACTCCCAGTTTTCTAAATTATCTTGGAGTTATTCTATTTCTTGCAGGAACTGCTTTTACTCTTTTGGTTTTGACTATTATGAAAACAGGGATATTGAAGAAGCAAAATATTTTTAATATCTTATTTTATTTTATATTTTACCTTTCAATTTACCCTTTTATTATGATATCTTCGCTTTATCATTTTTTTAAGGGGACAGGAACATGGAGATGAACAAACAGGAAATTTTTCAAAGATACAAATCCAGGGGATTTGCATAATGAAAAGCCAAAAATGGAATTTTTTATATGCATTAATAATTACATTGATAGTTTTTAATTTAGGAATTTTTATGGGATATATGCTTGAATCAAACAGAATTAATAAAATTAATAATTTTTATCTGGATGCAGAAACAGAACTTCTTGACCAGATGATACAAAAAGATGCCCTTGGAATTTTGGACCTGGATTGTGATATTCTTGTTAAAGAAAATATAAAATTTGCAGACAAGATTTATGAAGAAGCTTTAGTTATACAGAAATATGAAGATGCAAACAGGATTAATAATGATATCATAACACAACATAAAAAATTTGATCTTCTCAGAACTTTATTTTGGATAAACTGTATAAAAATAAAACAAACATGCAATCAGGATTATCATAATTTGGTTTATTTTTACCAGTATAATAATCCTACGCTGGAACAAAAATCAAAACAACTTTTTTTCTCTAATCTTCTTGGGGAAATAAAGAAAAATAAAAATGACAGCGTAATGCTGATACCTATTGCGGCAGATAATGATATTCCTTCAATAAATATATTAATTCAAAAGTACAATATAACAGAATTGCCGGCGATACTTATTGATGAAAAGGTTAAGATAACTGATGTTGAAAATATGGAAGACATAGAAAAATATCTTGATTAATATATAAATCCTTAAAAAGCAATTTCTTTTTTAATTAGCATGGGTGAATGTTCCAGATGCGGGGTTTCTGAGGATAAAACTAAATTATATAATGCTATATCCAACAAAGGAATTGTGAAAATCTGCGAACATTGTGCTTCTCTTGAAAATTTCCCTATTGTGAAAAAGCCGGTTATTGAAAATCAAATTGTGCCCCAGAAACCTTTGGTAAGGGACAGGTTAATCAGAATGAGCAATCCGCCTGTTGGGCGGGAGATTAGTCTTAGGGCTTTGGTTGATCGGGAAAAGCCAAAAATGCAAAATCATCCTGATATAATAGATAATTTTCATTGGACTATTCAAAGGATAAGAAGAGCGAGAAAAATTACAAGAGAGCAGTTTGCTAAAGGAATTGACGAGCCCGAATCAAAGGTGAGGATGATTGAGCAGGGATTTTTACCTGAAAGCGATTACAAGATAATAAATAAAATTGAAAATTACCTCGGAGTGAGTTTGAGAAAACCAGGGACTTCAGGATTTCCAAATACAGATGCACAGAAAAAATATGTCCTTGACAATTCCCTTATAACCGAAAAATCATCACCAAAAAATTTAGGTTTTGATAGTTCTTCAACAAAGCAATTAAAGATTTCTGATTTAAAGGAATTGAAGAGAAAATATGAGGAAGAAAAAAGTCAGGATGATGATTCTATTAATAGTTGGGAAGAAGAATATAGTCAGGATGATGAGAGATTTTTAGATGAGGAATTTGAGAAAGAATTCAGGAAAACATAACTTTTATAAACTAATTTTATGAATTCTTATTATGGAACTTAATATTCTTAAATCAGGGAAAGACGAGATTCAATTTGAGATTGAAAGTCTTACACTGGCAGAGATTTTGAGAGTTTATCTTAACAAAGATTCTGCTGTGACTTTTGCTGCATGGAAAAGAGAACATCCGACAAAAAAACCAGTTATGCTTGTTAAAACAAAAGGCAAAACTACAAAGAAGGCAATTGATGACGCTGTTTCTGCTATCACAAAAGATTTGGATAAATTGGAATCTGATTTTAAAAAGCTGAAATGAATAATTTATAAACTTTTAAAATATTTAATACTATGAAGAAAGAAAGAAAAGAGGCATGGTTTAGGATTATTGTTGCAATTGTAAGCGGAATAATTCTTTTTGTATGGAGATATCTAGTTTTTATTCTTGCAATAGTGAACTGGTTTATAGTTATATTCAGCGGAAAGAAAAATAAAGAAATTGCAGGATTTTCTGAATATTGGAATACAGAATTGTATAAGTTTGTAAGATACATAACTTTTGTTTCAAATAGCAGGCCTTTTCCTTTTTCTAATCTGGAAAGAATAAGCAAAGTCCGAGTATAATAATCCTTATTAATTCTGAAGTCTTTTTTTGTTAATGATAATTGAAAAAGTTGAAAAAATCTCAACTGGCAGTTATGATTTGAACAAATGGCTTTATGGTGGTTATGAGAAAGGAGTCATAACAATGGTTGCAGGACCGCCTGGAAGCGGGAAGACAAACATGGCAGTTTTAGTATCCTGCAGTCAGGCCAAAAAAGGAAATAAAATTATTTTTATTGATACAGAAGGGGGATTTTCTACTGACAGAGTAAAGCAAATAGTTGGGGAAAATTTTGAAGATATTTTGAAAAATATTTTTCTTGTAAATCCGACTAATTTTGAGGAACAAAAGAAAGTTTTCTCAACCCTTAATAACCAACTGAAAAAAGAGCAGATAAGTCTTATTGTTATTGACGGGATGGCTATGCTTTACAGGCTTGAACTGGGTGATGCAAGAAAAAACGGCGATGAAATGGTAAAAGGAGTTAATATGGAAGTAGCAAAGCAAATGAGAACTCTTGCAGAAATATCTAAAAAACAAAATATCCCTGTTATAATTACTAATCAGGTTTATTCAGAATTTCAGTCAGAAGAGGATTGGAAAAAAGGAATTGAAAAAGAGATAAATATTGTTGGTGGAAATTTATTACAATACTGGAGCAAGTGCATAATTAGACTGAAAAATGAGAGAGGAAAAAGGAAAGCGATTCTGCTGAAACACAGAAGCCTTCCTGAAAAGGAAATGATTTTTGAAATTAAGAATGAAGGTATTTTCAAAAGAGGATGGATTTAATTCTTTAGAAGATTATTTTTGATTATACTAATTTTTATAAATTAAGAGAAGATAGTTCTGGGATGGATAAATGCAAACCTTATATTAAAATAAAAGGTAAAAACAAGGATGAAAACCCTTTTGAGGGTATTTATGTTGTGAAATCTTCTACAAATAAAAGTATCAGGATAAAAAAATTAGATGATGCGAGAATAGATTTTCACAAACCCTATTTAGAAAGTCGTTTAAATATTAATACTTTTAACATAGTTCCTTATCTTCTATTAGGATATGAAAAAGATATTTCTAAAGAATGTTTGATAGAAGGAGAATTTAATTTTGATAAGGTGAAAGGAACTATCAGAAAAACAGGAAGGTTTGGAAAAATGTATCATATTAAATATAAGATTATTAAATAAGATATAATAATTTAAAGAAATATTTCTTTATTTAATTATGCAGGACATAAAATTTGAAATTATAAAAAAGATTAGTGAACTGAAATTCAGATACAGGGATTTTGGGAATATTTCAAAACTGGACAGCAATTCTCCGCCGAGCATTTTTGTGGGAAGCAAACTGAAATATCCTCTTGTAAATGTCGGAATTTTAAGTCCGCTTGAAAGGGATGAAAATTCCTGGGTTTATGATGATGCAAAATATTGGGCAAATAATAATTTTCAGATTGGTGATGTTTTGAAGTTGCGGGGTAATCTATTGAATTCGAGATTTCAGTCAACTGTCCATGATTCCAGAACAGGAAAAAAATTTGTAGAAATTGCGAAGGAAATTGCAATTGCTTCAAAGCCGGTTGATTTGGAAATTGAACTTAAACATAAATTGAACATTGGAAGAAATAAAGACAGGGTTTTAGCTCCGAATGGAATGAATGCAAGACTGGAGAAAGCAAAAATTACAGGAAATGTGAAAGTAAGCCAGCATGTTGATAAAGTGATTAATGACGAAATAAAAGCATCTGAAGGAATGGAGCATTTGCATAAAAAAGGATTCAGCGAATATGTTTTGAGCAAAATTTTAAGTGTCGGGGTTTTGGGACTGAAGAAAAATAAAAGGCTTGTTCCTACGAGATGGAGCATTACTGCAACAGATGACACGCTTGGAAAATTATTCCTGAAAAAAATAAGGGATTTTTCTATTATTGAAAATCCGGAATTGTTTTACGGGGAATTTTTAGGAAACCAGTATTTGATTATGCTTTTTCCTTATGTTTGGAGTTATGAACTTTTTGAGTTGTATATGCCGAAGAGCAGCTGGAATCCTTCTCCAGAAATAAAGGCATCAACAGATTATGAAAATTTTTACGGGAGAAAAGAATATGCTTTTGCGACAGCCGGAGGATATTATGCATCACGTTTGCCGATTTTGGAATATTTGAATTCAATAAAAAAACAGGCAGGAGTTCTTGTTATAAGAATTGAAACTCCGAGTTATTGGGCAGGACTTGGGGTTTGGGTTGTCAGGGAAAGCGTGAAAAAAGCTCTTGCAAATAAAATGAAATTTTCCGATGAGAATGAACTGAGAGAAAGCACTAAAAAAATAGGGAAGATAAAATTTAATTTTGATATCTCAGAAATTCTGAAGAAAAGCAAATTACTGAATCAGATAAGGACTCAAAGAAGTTTGAGGGAATGGATTTGATTATCTCAATCTATAAACTGCATTTACATAAGCAGTTACTTCTCTATCTGATGGTGTTATAGATGTCACAGATTCTTTTGCTATTTGTGTATCTTCAGATGTTCCTGCAGAAGAATAAACTCTCCAAGGAGAATAATTGAAGTTATCTAATGAAACAGAAACTAATCTTCCTAATCTTTTGTCAAACCCTTCTGCAATTGATTCTGCTTTTACTCTTGCATCTTCTGATGCTGTTTTTATTGCCTCTGCTTTGTATTGCTGTTCCAGTGAAGGAGAAAGTTCAAAATTGATGTAACTTATTCCTGCTCCTGCAGTTGCACCGGCATCAATAACACTTCCAATTTTGTCTTTGTCATCTGTTGAAAATTTTATCTTTAAGGAATGTGATGCTCTGTATCCTGTTGTCTTTCTTGTGTTATAGTCATAATCAGGATAAATATTGAAATTTTCTGTTTTCAAATCATCTTCTGAAAAACCTAATGCGACAATAGCACTTTTTAATTTATTGACTATCAGAGAATTTTCAGATTCTGCTTCACTTGAGGTTGTTCCTTTAGTTTCAACATTAAAATAAACTGAGATTAAATCCGGAGTTACTTTTTCTGTTGCCTGTCCGTTTACAGAAATTGTATTGCTCATAGAACCTGATTTGAATGAATATATTCCTATACTTGCGAGAATAATTACTGCGAGAACAATTATTAATGTTATCTGAACTGATTTATGCAGTTTTACTTTTGACATAATTTATAAAAGAGAAACAAGTTTAAAAATTATTCTCTTTTTCTTTTTTCATTCTGTATTCTTCTAATCTTTTTTTGTTTGATTCACATTCAGGATTAAAACAAAATATCCACGGACGTTTTCCTTTGCTTATTCTCATTAACATTGGAAATCCGCATGATTCGCAGATTTTGTCTGTTTTTTTGATAATTCCATTTGGTGGAAGAGAATATGTTTTTTTACATTCAGGATATTTGTCGCAGGCAACAAAATTCCTTTTGGTCTTTCTGGAATATATTATTGAAAGAAGTCCTTTTTTGCATTGAGGGCAAACATTCAGTTTATTTTCTTCTCTCTGTTTTTCCCATAGTTTTATCTCGGCTTCAGAAAGTTTTTTTCCTATCTCTTTTTTATTCTTTTCAAAATCTTTTGCTATTTTTACAATTGACTCTTTTGCTTCTTCAATAATTTTTCCTTCCTTTTGTTCAAAATCTTTTTTTGATTGCAGAATGCTTTCCATTTCTTTTTCAAATTTTCTTGTTAATTCTTCATCAATGATAATCGGAGAATATTTTTCAAGAGTTGTTATCAGCGAGATTCCCAAGGGAGTGGCTTCAATGCTTTTTTCTTTGATATAACCTCTTCCATAAAGGGTTTCAACTATAGATGCTCTCGTCGCTTTTGTTCCCAAATTTCTTTTTTCAAGTTCAGAAACTATTGATGCAGGTGAATATCTTTTTGGAGGCTGGGTTTCTTTTTCTTCTGTCCTTAAGTCAATTATTTTTACCTCGCCATCAACATCAGGAAGTTCTGTCTCTTTTATTTTGTAAGGGTAAATCTCAAGCCATGCTTTTTTTCTTATTTCAGAACCCCTTGCAGAGAAGGTAAAATTATTATATTCTGCAATTATTCTTTTATTATCTATTATTGCATCATCACAGAACAGGCATAAAAATCTTTTAACAATTAAATTGTAAATTTTTTCTTCATCATCATTTAATGTTCCGTTTTCTCCTGTCGGATAAATTGACGGATGTGCTGGGTCTGTTTTTTTTCCTTCAATTGGCTTGGTTTTTGAAATTAATTTTTCTGCCTTGAATTGTTTTGCAAGTTTTTTTAGAATATCCATATAATTGATTGAATCAGGAAGTTTCTGACTTGATGTTCTTGGGTATGATATTAAACCTGCTAGATAAAGTGATTGTGCTATCTGAAGAGTTCTGGAAGGAGTTATTCCGTGCAATCTGTATGATTCCATTTGCAGAGTTGTAAGATTAAAAGGTGGATTTGGAGGAAGGAATTCTTCTTTTTTTATTGTGGAAGCAGTAGCTGTTTTTCCTACTAAATCCTTAAATTGTTCAAGTTCTTTTTTGTCAAAAATATCTTTGTTATATTTTAATTCTATTTCATGAGAATTTTTTATTTTTATGAAAATCTGCCAATATTTTTGGGATTTGAATTCCTGTATTTTTCTTTCTTTTTGGACAATCAGATTTAATGCAGGACCCTGCACGCGTCCTATTGACATAATTTTGAATCTTCCGGCTTCTTTTATCGCATTCATAAGTGCTCTTGAAAGATTAATTCCGTAAAACCAGTCAAGATAATGCCGCGTTTCTCCGGCGATTGCCTGTCCCCAGTTTATATTAAATGATTTATTTTCATAAGCATCGTTTAATTCTTTTGAAGTCAGAGTTGAGAATTTCATTCGGTTTGCATCTTTTTGGTCGCAGACGAATCTCATCACATTTAGTCCGATAACCTCTCCTTCAATATCATAATCTGTTGCTATTGTAATTTTTCCCGCATTTTTTGCGAGATTTAGCAATGTGTCATAATATTTTTTTGTAAAATCACTTTTTTTTACAAAATAATTTGGAACCCATTTTATGTCAAAGACAGGAAATCCTGAATTTTTTTCTATTTGGGTTAATGTAAATAAATGTCCTACAGCGCATGCGACAATTATTTTTGTTTTTTGTCTTTCAACTTCATAATAAGGGACTCCGTGGAGATCTTGTTTTTTTGAGTTTCCCAATGCTGATGCAATTTTCAGTGCTGCCTGCGGTTTTTCTGTTATTATTAGTTCATAACCATCTTTTTTGAGTTCAATTTTAGGCGGAGAATAATCTTTTGGACTTTTTGTTTTCCTACTTCTAACTCCCCGAACACCTTTTCCCTTTTTTGTTTTTTTAATTCTTATTATTTTTTTCTTCTTTTTTATCTGTTTTTTGGGTTCAGAAAATATTAACTTTTCTTTTTGAGGTTTTTCAATTGCATATTTCAAATCTGTTTCATCTACAGGGAAATATTCTTCTGCTGTTTTTTGCTCAAAAGGTTTTTTTGCTTTTTTTGCCATTTTATTAGTTTGCTAAGTAAATTTTATAAAACTTGTCCAATTTTATATGATATGAAAAATGCTGTATTAAAATGTATTTATACAAGGCGTTCTGTCAGGAAATATCTCGACAAGAAAGTTCCTAAAAGAAAACCAAAGATTCTGAAGTGGATTAAATAGAATAATTCTTATAAAATACATTTTCGTGTTTTTTTAGATGAAAAAAATTGTCATTACTGGCGGACCATGTTCAGGAAAAACAGCTGTTATTGAAGAATTGAGAAAAATAGGATTTCCTGTTTTGGAAGAAACAGCCAAAGAAATTGTTGCTTTAAGGAAACATATTCCTGTAACAAAAGAAGAATCGGATATAAGGCAGGATTTAATTTTTAATAAACAATTTGCGAAAGAACAAAAAGCAGAGAAGGAAAATTATGATGTTCTTTTTTTGGACAGAAGTTTAATTGACGGGCTTGCTTATGCTGTTCTTTATTCAGGAGAAAAATCAATAGAAAAATATCTTCCTGCTGTTAGAAATAAAAAATATGATTATGTTTTTCTCCTTGATTTGCTTTCATTTAATTTAGAAGGATTTCGTTCAGAAAATGAAAATGAAGAAGAAGCCAAAAGAATTCATAATTCAATTTTGGAATTATATCAAAGATTGGGGTATGAGCCTGTTTCTGTTCCTGTAATGTCTATTGAACATAGAGTTGGTTTTATTTTGGAAAAGATTTTGGATAGTTAAATCTCAAATATCTTCTCTTTTCTTGCCACATTAATTACCCTTGTTTTTCCCATTTGTTCTTCCATTCCTGCTGCTTCATGAATGTGCGCGGTTATAAGAATATCCGGCTGAAAATCTTTTACTGCTTTTCTGATTGCATGACTTCCAGGAAATCCGAATGATTCTGCTCTGCTCCCTTTGGGATGCATGTGAGTTACCATAATTTTTTTATTTAAATCTTTAATATTTTCATGCCCTTTTTTTAATAAATTAAATATTTCAGAATCTTTAATTTGATTTATTCCTATGTCTGCTGCTCCTGCTCCAAATACACCTAAATTTTCTTTTCTAAAAGAGTAGCCATGAATATTTTTAGTGTTAGGATACATTTCTGCAAGAAAATCTGTGGTTGCTATTGATTCATGATTCCCGGGAATTATCAAAACCTGTTTTTTTGCTTTTATGAAAGGACCGATTATATTTTTTGTTGATTGTTCTGCAAAAGTCAAATCTCCTGCTAAAATAACCAAATCTACATTTTCTTTTCTGGCTTTTTCTGCAAGTTTTTTTACAAGTCCGGTATCTCCGTGAATGTCGCCTATAGCAAGAATTTTTGTTTTTTTTGCCATATTTTTAGTAGGTATTTTCATTAATAAATTTTGGGATAATCCTAAAAGTTATTTTCCATATAGGTACACTCCAAAAGATTTAAAAGTACATACCTATCTGAATATATACATTCAAATAACCAAAATGAAAGCAAATTTTGAGAACAAACTTCCCATTCGTTCATTTTTTTCAAGTAAATTGAAAAGGAAAAATAAATGAAAGATAACTTTGATATCTTTTTCAGGAGAAAGCCTGCTTTGATGCTGGTTTCTTTGAAGAAGAATACAAGAATGAGGTATGGTAGTATTTTGGCTAAGGAAGTGGATTGCACTTATAGCCATGCCGTGAAGATTTTGCAGACGTTAGAAGAACTTAAGTTAGTTAGTTTTGAAAAAAGAGGGCGGATAAAGGTGATACAACTAACTAAGAAAGGAAGAGAAGTTGCAGATGCAATAGAAAACATCCAACGACTTATCAAATAATTCCAATATTACCGCCCGGAAAATTGAAAGAGAATCATAAAAGGATTCATGAATTAATATTCTGAAAAATATCAAAAGGATTTTATAATATCATTAATTTATAGTTTTATGAAAGAGCAATATAAATCTGTATTTTTGAATGTTACAGGGGTTTTCTTTTTAATTTTAGGAATAATCGCGACTGTTAATTCAGTATATAATAGTCACCCGACACAGATTTTGTATATGTGTTATCTGGGACTTATTCTTATAGGAATAGGAATTTTGACAAGAAAGAGTTTTATTGTAATGAGTCAGGTTTATATCCTTGCAATTCCTCTTTTGATATGGAATATTGATTTTTTTCATTGGCTGATTTTTGATAAACCTTTATGGGGAATAACTGATTATTTTTTTGTTAACCTTTCTTTTAATCTGGGAAAACTTATAAGTTTGCAGCATCTGTTTACAATTCCCTTATCTATTTATGCAGCGAGTCTGATAGGAGTAAAAAGGAAAGATGCATGGAAATGGAGTTTTGTCCAGATAACTTTGATTTTTATTGCAGTTAGTATTTTATCGCCGCCAGAACTTAATGTTAATTGTGTTTTTGAACCATGCATCAATATTTCTCTCGGACTTCCTTATGAACTAACTTGGTTTCTTGTGATATTTGCAATGACTTTTATAACCAGCGTTTTGTTAAATTATTTGCCAGTAATAAAAGTGAAAAAATCAGAGAAGACAAAAAGTTTGAGGAAATAATTTTATTTTTTAGATTCTTCTACAATTTCAGAGACAGCTTTTGCAATCTCTGGATCACCCATTGCTTTTTCTAATTTGTTGGTCTCTGGGCTTAAATCCATGTCTCTCACTGTTTTTACAAGCGCATCTCCTGCTATTTTAGCTATACCTTGTTGGATATAAGGATAATAAGGTAATGTACTTACTATTTCTGTATGAATTTCCTTTCCTTTCATTAAATATACAATAAATCCATATTTTGTTTTTTCGTTATTAGAATAAGTATCTACAAGTGTTTCATTCCCCTGAATCATCATTGCACTCATTAATGAAAGTCCCATAAGTTTTTTTATTAATCTCTCTTTTTAAGAATTATTGTGCTGAAATATTTTCTAAACTAAGACACTTTATATTGTTTCTTAGGTTAGAAGTTAAATCTATGTGTTTTATTAGACATTCTCCTGCTTTCTTAGCAGATTCCTCATTAAGATATCTTGGGGTTATATTGACTAGTTGTTCATGAGGTTGTCCGCCTTTTAGTGAATATAAAATAACTCCGTATAATCCATTTTGGTCAGGGTAAACTACAACACTTGCCCCATTTTCATTAATTTCTGATGCAATCTTATCTGAAAGTTTCATATCTTTTCTTTATATTGTTCCCTTATAAGAATTGTTGTGATAAAATTTATAATATTCATTCTCCTATTTATTTTATGGTATTGCAATACAAACTTAAAACAGAAACAAAATGGAAAAAATATCCCGGAAAAAGCAAATTAAAACTTTCTGTTAGTAAATATGATTTTAGATTACTGAATGAAGCAAAGACAAAAGTTTTAGTTCCTAAGTCAAGCTATGAAAAAGTTATGAAGCGATTCAGGCAAATAGAATTTTTTAAAAGAAAGTAATTAAAATTGTCCACGCTTTTTTCTTTCAAATCTTCTCCATGCAGAGGCAGCAGCTTTTGATACTCTTCCCAATCTTCCGATGATGGATTTTCTTATGTCAGTTGATTTGACGACTCTTTTCTTTTTGAAAAAGTCAACTGCACCGTCACCAACTTTTTTTACAGTTTCTTCTATCTTTGTTCTCGAAAGTCCTGCCTGTTTTGCAGCACCTTTTACAGAACTTTTTATCTTTGAAGGCATAAAACTCTGTTTTTTTCCGCCTCTTTTTACTACTGTTGTCATATTATAAAATATATCTTCCAGTATATAAGTTTTTTGGAAAATTAAATATTATGGGTATTAATTGAATATATGGCCCCGAAGGGATTTGAACCCTCGACACCCAGATTAAGAGTCTGGTGCTCTAACCAAGCTGAGCTACGGAGCCGTAGTTTTGTAAATAATTAAGAATTTAAAAAATATTGCTTTGGGTTTAGAAAATGAATAAAAAGTTTATCTATATTCTCTCCAGGTAAAATTACACTTTGTGCATTTGAAGAACTTTGTTTCGGCTTCGTCGCCTGAACGCGTCTGAACTGTCCAGAAATATGCCTTATCATTTTTGCATTTCTTGCATTTTTCTGTAACTATGGGAAAAGTTTCTATGTCTTTTTTGATTACCTCTATTTCTTCATTTTTATCTTCAATCTTTTCTGAGGAAATTATTTTTACTTTTCCTTTTGAAGAATAATTGCATCTAGGACAACCTTCTCTTGTCTTTTTTTGGACAAGAACTGAACCGCATTTGGGACAAAATTCCAATTTTCATATACTCCATACTTTATCCTAACCATTAAGAAGTTTCATTTAAAAACTTTTCCAACTTTTTAATTCTCCTTACAAAAACCTCTCTCTGATTCTGATTTAGAGGATTCGAAGAAAATTAATTTCATCCATCCAAGTCCTGGAGCTATTCTAAAAACTGCTTTTCCTACCAGTTCTTCTTCTTTTATAGTTCTCTCATCAATGCCCCATGCATTATTGTTGGATGTGAGCATTTCATTGTTATTGTCTCCGATTGTTGTAAAAATTCTTTCTCCGTTTTCTTCTTTTATTTCTATTATTCTATGAATTACTGGATTTCCTTTTGAGCCTGATTTGAATGCAATTATATCCCCGATTTTTAGTTTTTCAGGATTTGCTTTTATTAAAAATAAAATATCTCCTTTGCTAAATCCTCTCCTTAAGACAAAATCCTGGAATTCTTCTTTTGTTATATTTATTTTTTCATATTTTGTTTCGTGCCTGCTGAACCAACTGTCAAAACCAGAAAAGAAATTTCCCTGATGATACATGCTGCATGATTCAACTATTGCAAGAGGCAAAGGTGTTCCTGTTATCAAACTTAAGCCAGGAAAAAAAATAAATTTTATAAAAACAAAAAGGAAAATGATTGAGAAAACCCATCCTTTGAAACTATTATC
>CAZPUY010000003.1:8573-16344 GCA_964589905.1 Candidatus Woesearchaeota archaeon | reverse complement strand
GTAGAACACCTCGTTTACACCGAGGAAGGACAGGTTCGACTCCTGTATGGACCATTTATAATATACTAATTTTTTTAAATTAAGATTTCTAGTAATATTCAAGCGCGGATAGTTTATTGGTAGAATATCTCGTTGCCAACGAGGTGAGCCGGGTTCGATTCCCGGTCCGCGCATAGAATCGAAGCCTTGGGTTTCATTTGGATGCGAAGCAGACGAATGACGTAAAGAACTTGTTCTTTGCACGATTCCCGGTCCGCGCATTTTTCACAATTCTTTTAAACATCTTTTTCTTCTTATTATAAAAATGGTGTATATTCCAATTCTCGGAGCATTGGCATTAGGGGCAGGAACAGTTTTAGAAAGATTCGTTCTGAAAAAGAAAAAAATAGGAATTAAATTATATCAGACAGTAAGTTTTTTTGCAATTACTATTGTAATGTTGCCCTTCCTGTATTTTTTCTGGAAACTGGATGCAGGAGCATTTGGTTTAAAAAATATTCTTATTTTCGTCGGTGTAATCGCTTCATCTATCACTGCAAATCTTTTTGTTTTTTATTCGCTGAAATGGGAAAAAATTACGAATCTTGAACCAGCACGCATTCTCGAGCCATTATTTGTGGTTTTTCTTGCAGTCATTTTCAGTTTTTTTACTCAGGGATTTTATGAAAGAAATATAAAACTTGTAATTCCGGCGATAATTGCAGCAGTCGCCCTGATTTTCCCCCACATAAAAAAACATCATCTTAAAGTTAACAAATACATAATCGCGGCTATTTGCGGAAGTTTATTTTTTGCACTGGAACTTGTCCTATCAAGATTAATCCTTGATTTTTATTCGCCGATTACTTTTTATTTTTTAAGATGTATTTCAATTTTCCTTATAAGCATTATAATATTCAAACCAAATTTTAAAATACTCGACAAAAAAAATTCAATTATAATTTTTATCACAGGAGCAATTTGGGTAATTTACAGAGTCGCAGTTTATTTTGGTTATCTAAAATATGGAGTAATTTTTACAACCCTTATAATAATGCTCGGTCCAATATTTATTTACATTCTTGCAGATATATTTCTTAAAGAAAAATTAAACTGGAAAAATATCACATCATCACTAATAATAATTGCCTGCGTTATTTATGCTGTTTTAATTTAATCATACTCTCCCATTGGAGGCATTCTTCCCATTCCTTGCATTTTTTTTCCTGAAGAAGCAATAACATCGTCAATTCTCAAAATCATATTTGCAACCTCGCTCGCAGAATTTATTGCCTGTGTTTTTATTTTATACGGCTCAATTATCTTCGCCTCTAAAACATCTTCAATTTTGTTTGTGAATAAATTCAAACCAGCATTCCTCTCTCCTGAATCATGCTTTGATTTTAGTTCTGTCAAAACATCTATCGGATCCAGTCCTGCATTTTCTGCAAGTGTTGCGGGAATAGATTCCAATGCAGAAGCAAATTCTTCAACAGCAAGTTGCTCTCTTCCGCTCAGAGACTGACCAAAATGTCTAAGTCTTTGAGCAAGCTCAATCTCAATAGCACCTCCTCCAGGAACAATCATTCTTGTCTTTAATGAAGATGAAACAACGCCAAGTCCGTCTTTAATTGCTCTTTCTATCTCGTCAATAACATGCTCTGTTCCGCCATGAATCAATATTGTAACTGCCTTTGGATTTTTGCATCCTCTGACATAAGTAAAAGAATCACTCCCGTGCTTAATTTCCTCTACAGTTTCCGCATCTCCAAGTTCAGAGAAAGAAAGTTCATTTAAGTTGCTAACAATTTTCCCGCCTGTTGCCTTTGCTAATTTTTCCATGTCGCTTCTCGCAACTCTTCTGCATGCATAAATTCCTGCCTTTGAAAGCAAATATTGTGCAAAATCATCAATTCCCTTCTGGCAAAAAATAACATTCGCATTTGTCTCTGTAACCTTTTTTATCATCTCTCTTATCCCGCGTTCTTCCTGATTCAAAAATCCCTGCAGCTGTTCAGGAGAAGAAACTGAAATCTTTGTATCAATCTCAGGATTTTTCAATTCAAGAGGAAAATCAATCAGCACAATTTTTGCATCTTTTATTGAAGAAGGCATATCACTTGATATTTTCTCTTTGTCAAGAACAATTCCTGAAATCATTTCTGTATCAGAAATTCCTTCTCCCTTTGACTTTTCTATTTTAATATCATTCAAATCTATCTTGCCGTTATTTTCAATCTGCCTGACTGCTCTGACAATTATATTCGCAAATTTTTCCTTGCTTCCTTCTGCACCTTTTCCTGTCATTGCTGTCATCGCAATCTGTTTAAGAACATCTTCATCATCAGGAGAAATTCTGATGGCAATTTCGTTTAATATTTCCTGACATTTTTCAGCAGCCATTTTATATCCTTTTGCAATTACTGTCGGATGTATTTTTTGGTCAAGAAGTCTCTCAGCATTTTCAAGAAGTTTCCCTGCAATCATAACAACAGAGGTAGTCCCGTCTCCGACTTCACTATCCTGTGTTTTTGCAATATTAACCATCATCTTCGCAGCAGGATGTTCTATCTGCATCTCATCAAGAATTGTCACGCCGTCATTTGTAACAACAATATCATTTGTCGGAGAAACAAGCATTTTGTCCATGCCTTTAGGCCCAAGAGTAGTCTTAATCATTTCTGAAACCATTCTCGCAGCAAGAATGTTATTTCTCTGCGCATCTTTCCCCATAATTCTCTGAATATCTTCAGGCATTAAAACAACAGGTTTTTCAGACATTTAAAGTTTAAACTCCTCCTTGTATTTCTGTTTATAATCTTCTTCTAAATTTTTAATCTCTTCTTTAACATTCAAATTATCATAATTTTCAGATAAAAAATTACAGGTTTCACAAAATTTTGTATCATCTTTACTGCTGCATAAGAGATGATAATCTGGATATTTTTTAACTTCTTCAACAGTTTTTAAAAGTCTAAGTTTGATTGCAAGTCCGCGGGAGGAATAATTTTCCCAAAAGGTTTCGTCCTTTTCTTTTAATAAATCTTCAAATTTGCTCATAATAAGTAATCCTAAATCTCTTTTTTAAATATTATTATAATGGAAGGAATAATTTTTCTTTTATAAAAAGTAACAAAAATTTATAAGTAAAAAAGGTTTTACTAATTTATGAAAAATATACTCGTTGCTGATGTAATGACAAGAGAGCCTGTAATAATTTCTCCGGATGCAAATTTACTGGATTGTGCAAAAAAAATGGTGAAAAAAAAGGTCAGAAGCGTTATTATTGCCGACAAAAAAAAATTGGTTGGCTTCATTTCACAGAAGGACATATTGTGGGCTCTGGTAAAAAAATCAAACAAGGATTTAGTAAAAATAAAAGCTATTGATATTTCTCCAAAAAAGATAATCACAATTAAACCTGATTGCACAATAACAGAAGCAATTAAAAAAATGAAAAAATCAAAAGCTGAAAGACTGCCTGTTATTTATGAGAATGAAATCGTTGGCATAGTAACAATAAAAGACATATTAAATTTCAATCCTGAAATCTATCCTGAAATTGAAGAATTCGCGCAGATAAGGGAAGAATCTGAAAAGTTAAAAAGGATAAAAAAAGCAGAGGAAGGAAAAGAAGGCATCTGTGAGGAATGCGGACATAATGGAATTTTATTCAAGGTAAATGGTATGCTTATATGTGAATCATGTAGGGATTCTGTTTAGAAACATGTTCGCGTTAAATATTTAAATTCATTTTTCATTTAATAGATAATAAGAAATGACAGAAAAAAATAAGGTATTTTCAAACAAGGTAAAATATGGAGGGATTTTTTCATTTCCTGATTTTTATAAATTTGTTTATGACTGGTTAAAAGATGAAACAGGATTATTGATCTCCGAAGATAAATACAAGGAAAAATTAAGCGGGGATGAAAAAAAGATAGAAATTGAATGGACAGGATGGAGAGACCTGACAGATTATTTCAGATTTGAAGCAAAAATAAGTTTTAGGATTACCGCACTTACAAATGTGGAAGTCATGCAGAATGGCAAGAAAATAAAAACAAATAAAGGAGATGTTGAAATAACAGTAGACGGATATCTTCTAAGAGATTATAAAAGCAAATTTGAAAAAAGTGCAATCCATAAATTTCTTAGGGCGATTTACGAAAAATCAATAATTTCTGCAAGGATAGAACAGTTTGAAGAAAAAATAATGGAAGAATGCACTGAATTTTTATCACAGGTAAAATCTTATCTTGATTTGGAAGGAAAAAGATAAATTGACAGAAATGTTTAAATATAAGATTTTAATAATTTCATTATGAAAAAAAGATTTTTATTGGTGATGTTTACATTTCTTCTTATTTTGCCGTTAATCTCTGCAATAAATTTGAAAATTGAAGAAGAAACTTCTGATGTTGCGATGATTCGCGGACTGGATATGCCGGCTTTTTTTGATTTAAAGATAACAAATCTCGGGAATGCGGAATATTTTATGTTTTATAATTTCTTTGGTGCAAATACTCTGCCAAAAGGAACTGTTCTAATAAGCAGTGGAGAAACAAAAGATGTTTCAGTCGGAGTTTATCCGAGGGAAGATTTTAAACAGGAAGGAAGAGTAAAGTTTGATATTTACATAAAAGGCGACAGCGGAGAGATGACATATCCATTGACAGTTAATATAATAAATTTAAAAGATGCTTTTGAAGTCGGTGCAGAAGAATTCAAACCTGATTCAAACAATGTTTCAGTATACATAAAAAATAAAGTAAATTTCAATTTCAATAATATACAGGCAAAATTTAAATCTCCTTTTTTTAATTTTGAAGAAACATTTTCCCTTTCTCCTTACCAAAAAGAAAGTTTTGAAATAACCTTAGATAAAGAAGATTTTAAGGATTTAATGGCAGGATTTTACACTCTTGATGTAACAGTTGATATTAGCAATAAAAAAGAAGATATAAACGGGGTAATAAGATTTTCTGAGAAAGATATAGTAACAAGTTCGCAGGACGAGTATGGACTAATTATTTACACAAAAAAAATATCAAAAGTGAATGAAGGGAATACCATATCAGATTCTTCGACTGTATTAAAGAAAAGTATAATTTCAAGGCTTTTCACAAGTTTCAGTCCTGAACCTGATATAGTAGAAAGAAAAGGATTTAGTGTTTATTATACATGGGAAAGAAAATTAAAACCAGGAGAACAGGTTGATATTGTTGTAAAAACAAACTGGCTTTTGCCGTTATTGGCAATCCTTCTTATTATTACAATAGTAATTTTATCAAAACAATTTTCAAAAACAGATTTATCATTAAAAAAGAAAGTCAATTTTGTGAAGGCAAAAGGAGGAGAATTTGCATTAAAAATTTCTATAATAGTAACTGCAAGAAAATATGTTGATAGGGTTAATATAATTGACAGGCTGCCTCTTATGGCAAAACTTCATGAGAAATTCGGAGGAGAAATGCCAAGGAAAGTTGATGAAAAAAATAAGAAAATAGAATGGTATTTTGAAAAATTGCAGGCAGGAGAATCAAGAATGATTTCATATATAATTTATTCAAAAGTCGGTGTTCTTGGAAAATTCGCTCTTCCTACAGCAACTGCAATATATGAAAGAGAAGGTGAAGTTCATGACGCAGAATCAAATCATGCTTTCTTTATAGCAGAACAGGGAAGAAAACAGCTAGAAGATTAAGTCATAAGAACTTTTAAAAATATATTCTAATTACTAATTCCAGCCCCTCATAGCATAGTGGTAATGCAACTGGCTGTAGACCGGTTTATCCAAGTTCGATTCTTGGTGGGGGGATTTAACAAAAGTGTTCGATTCTGGAAAATGATTAAAAATGGTTAGTATAAAAAATAGGGAAGATATTGAAAGAGAAGTGTCAAAAGAAGTTAAGAAAATGATTAATTCGAAGAAGAAAATAAATATTGAAGAATTACAAAAAAAAGTTTTGCAAAACCTTAAGCTAGAGGATATAAAAGATATTATAAACAGATTCAGCGAATCCAGAGGGAAGATTATTGAATTATCAATACATATAGAAAATGATATAAATCAAATTCTTTTATTATATTATTCTCCAAAGAATAGGGATTATTTCATAAAAGATTTTTTATTTAAAACATTGGGTTTTTCTCAAAAAAAAGATATAATTAATAAAATTGTTAAGAAAGAGGAATTAAGAAATAAAAATATTGTATCTAAATTTTTCAAACAAAATTTCCAAGATCTGATTGAGATTAGAAATATTTTTGCACACTATCCTGAAGATGTTTTTAATAATTCTTTTTATATTGAAACATCCCATAAGAAATTTGAATCCATGGAAGAACTTGTAAAAAAGTTTATAGAAATCTCAAGAAATATGCATGATGAATTGATAAAAATCACGAATTATGTTATTTCAAATAATTCTCCTAATAATTGAACACTCTTATTCCGTTATGATTTTCTTTCTAAAAATCATCATAGAAATATTTAAAAACTATTTGAATTATTAAAGAGCAATAAAACGGGGGGAAAATGGAGGAAGATTCCGACGAAGAAGAAATATTTGACGACATTATCGACGAACTCGAACTTGACTAAATTTTTATTCTTTGATTTCTAATTTTATTTTATTATTTTCTTTATTTATTTCACTAAAACTATTTTCTATAACCAAATCCAGTTCATTAACTTTTATCTGCGAAACCCAGATATTTCCCAAACTGATAATTCTCCCGTATCCTATTCCGACAGATTCCAAATCAACTTCTTTTATTGGATTCCCGTCTGCATAAATAATTATCTTTGATTCTCCTGCATTATTAAGTCCTATGTTCATAATAGTCATGTTAATGTCGACAAATCTTCCGCTCATAACAGCAGAAACATTTTCAAAAGTCAAATCAGGATAACTTGGAACAGAATATAAATTATTTATCAGATTTATCATATCATCGCCAATTGTCTGGTCACAATTTGTTATATTATACATAATGTTTTCCTTGTTTTTTGAATGCTCAAAACCCAAAACATGAAAAAGTTCATGCATGGCGATGTTTGGTTTTGGACAATCTGATTCTTTTATCAGCAAAATCTCCCCGTTAAGAATTACATAAAAATCTCCTGCTTTTGTTATGTTTGTCGGCCCGCCTTCTCCGGCAATAAATAACCCATTATTGTTTATCCTTGTTTTTTCCTCGCAGGTTATTGAAATTTGTTCATTACTATTAACCTCGTCAAATCTTAGAATAGTTAAATTCTCAACTATGTCAAAAGCAAATTCCATATCATCTATTTTTTGTAAAGGACAATCTGAAATTCTGTAAGATATATCTGAATCAGGAAATCTCATATTAGGATAAAACTGCATTTGGTTTTCCCCCTGAATCACACTAAAATTATAATTCCCTGATTTTGTTTCAAAGTTAATCACATTAAATGGTATAAAATAAAATACCATTGAAAGAATAATAACTAAAACAAAAAAAGAAGTAAGAATCACCTTTAAACTCATGTTTTAATTTATTTTTTAGATTATATAAACCTTAATATAAAAAAATAAAAAAAGAAATAGATAAATGTATTATTACCACTCTTCGTCGTCGCTTGATTCTTCCTCTTCATCTAAATTCTCGTCCTCATCAAGCGCTTCATTTTCAGAATCTGATTCCTCATCAGACTCTGCATCATCTTTGTATTTTTCTTCTGCCATAAGACAAAATTTTTTTTATATTTAAGTAAAAGCGAGAAGAAAATGGGTTTTTTAAAGTTTTGGATTGCATATTA
>CAZPUY010000003.1:0-8473 GCA_964589905.1 Candidatus Woesearchaeota archaeon | reverse complement strand
CGCAATCATTCAAATCTTCACAAACTCTTGTCTGAATTCCGTCTGTGCAATTGCTCCATTCAGTGCATTGCCATTCCTCAACACATACTTCTGATATTTTTTTCAAATACATATCTGCTTCTCCTTCAATAACATTATTTAATTTAACAGAAAGATCATAAACCTTATCATCCTCAAAATCAAATTTCTTGGTTTCTCCAATACTCAAAGTCGCACTCATAGGAGTACTCATAATAGTTATGCTAACAGAATTTGCTGATACAGAATTAACTGTCAGTGTGTGTTCTGCATCATTTAAATTAAATTTTATCTCTTTATTAGCACCAGTAACCAAAGATGTGCCCTCAGAAAGTTCAGCGTCGGAAATTGCTGAAGAACCACGCATAACAAAAAATAAGATTATTCCTGCCAATACCAAAACAAATGCACCTGCAATTATAAAAATTAATTTTTTAGAAAGTTTAAATTTATTTCCTGTTTCAGGTTGCATTGGTTTTTGAGTCATCTGAACAGGACGTTGGGAAATTCTTTGAGGTTGAAACTGCCTGACAGGTTGTTTGATAAATTTCTTTTGACTCGGTTGAATTTGTCTTGCAGGTTGATTTGAAAATTTTCTGACAGGTTGTTTTGGAATCTGCTTTTGACTCTGACTCGCTAATCTAATTGCTTCAGCAACATCAGAATCTTTCCATCCTTTCACAGATAGTTCTTTCTTTATCTGTTCAATCGGGATGTTTCTCGCCAAACAAGCCTGTATATAATTTATAAGTTTAGGATCAACCATCTTTTATTATCTAATTAGAAAACGAACGTTTTTAAAAATTGTGAATTGCCTGAATTACCATTAAAATCTGTGTCTACTCATTCTTCGAGGTTTGTTCATTCTATTTTTTCCGGAATAGCTCCTCTTGCCCCCAAATCTTTCCCTATTCTGATTAAAATTTCTTTTCCTGGAAAAATCCATTCTTATTCTAATAGATTTAAACAAAGGCAGATTTTCCTGATTAATCTTGATAGATTCATTTTTTACTATATTCCCAAAATTTTCATAATCTCTGCTTGCAAGAATATTAATTATCTTTCCATTTTCGCCTGCTCTTGCAGTTCTCCCAATTCTGTGAATATAATCGTTACTTACTTTGGGAAGGTCATAATTGTAAACATGACTTACACCTTTGATATCCAATCCTCTTGCTGCAATATCTGTGCATACTAAAACGTTAAAGCGCTTCTCGTGAAATTCTCTTAAAACATTCAATCTTTTATTCTGGACAAGACCTCCGTGAATTGCTCTCGCTTTAATTCCTACATTATTAAGATTCTCTGCAACAAAATCAGCGTTGTTTCTCGTAGAACAAAAAATCATCACAAGTTCAGATTCCTCTTCTCTTAACAAATGGACAAGTAATGAAAACTTATTATTTGATTCAACATCATAATAAATTTGTGTTAGTTTTGAATGGTCAACCATAGATTCAATTAAAACGTCTGTCGGGTCTTTAGTGTATTTTTTAGCAAGATAATCTAAATCTGAAGATATTGTTGCAGAAAAAAGCATTGTCTGTCTTTCTGTCGGGCATTGTCTTATAATCGTTTCAACATCCTTGTGAAATCCCATATCCAGCATCCTGTCAACTTCGTCTAAGACAAGAAATTTAACATGTTCAAGATTTAATGTTCTTCTGTTAAGATGATCTAAAATTCTTCCGGGAGTTCCTACAAGAATATCTGTTTTGTAAAGATTTCTGATTTGTTTTTGAATATCAACTCCGCCAAAAACCGCAAGAACATTCAAATTTCTATTTTTTGAAAATATAGAAATTGATTTTGCAACCTGTTCAGCAAGTTCTCTTGTGGGAGTCATAATTAATGCCTGAACATGATTGTTAGGTTTTAAATTTTCAATAATTGAAGATGCAAATGCTAATGTTTTCCCGCTTCCTGTAGCAGAACTTCCGATAATATCTTTCCCTGCAATAGCTAAAGGGATTGTCTTTTCCTGAATTTCTGTTGGTTTTTCAAAACCCGCTGTCTTCAGAACAGACAAAACTTCTCTGCTAAATCCTAGTTTTTCAAATTGTTCCATTTTAAAAATTCTGTAATTATGCAAGAATTATGCTTTTTTCACATTAACTGCTTTTAATCCTTTGTCGCCTTTTTCTGTAGAAAATTCAACTGAATCATTTTCATCAATTGTTATTCCGTCTTCTAAACCAGACTTGTGCACAAAGTAATCTTTTCCGTCATCTCCGATTATAAAACCAAATTCTTTTTCGTGATTGAAAAACTTTACTTTTCCTTTCATTGTTTATTTTCTCCTGTTTATATTCTATATTTTATTGGTAAAACCAATTAACAAAAAATCATCAAGAATTATTCTTGAGCGCAAGTCATTAGAGATATTTTATTGCTCAAGACTCACTAACCTATTGTTATATAATTCAAGGAATTTGGAGGTTTATAAAGTTTGGGATGTGCTTTCTTTGTTATCTTGATTGGTCTTTTAGTTAGGTTTTATATAATTTTAAAGTTTTATTTGCATTAAATCTTTAGCAATAGAAAATTTACCAGCATATGATTTTTTTAAATCTTGTATCACTTCTGGAAGATAAGTATTAGCTACGTGAGTCAGGAGTAAATTTTTAACTCCGCCTTTTTGAGCTATTTCTCCAGCCTCTTGTCCGTCCATATGTTCTTTTGAATTCCTTCTTTTTGGTAGAGTAGCTTCAAGTATAGCTAAATCAGCATTTTTACAACCTTTAATTAAATTCTTAGAGTATGCAGAATCTCCAGAGTAGAAAATAATCTTTCTATCACTAATTAAACGATATGATAGGCACTCTCCTTTAGGGCTATGTTTAGCATTAAAGCAATCTACAATCCAATTTTTATTCTTTATTTTTTTATTAGTAGAAATTTCTACCACTTTAATTTTATTAAGATTTTTATGTTTGTGCATATCAAATGCTTTTAATAGTTTATTTATTCTGTTTTTAATTCCTTTAGAACCATAAATAAAATAAGTTTTTTTCAATTTAGTTTTATCTGGATTATTAAGAATAAAAGATATAAAAGAAGATAGTTCAGAAGAATGGTCTGTATGCATATGAGATATAAAAATTGTTTTTAAATCATAGAGACTAATTTTTAACTTTAACAGATTATCAATAGTCCCCCTTCCAAAATCAAAAATTATTTTTTCTTTCTCTATTTCAATTAGATAACTTGAACAATTTCTATTTAATTCAGGTATAAATGTCCCAGAACCTAAAACTATTATTTTCATAATATCTAAAGCCATTCTATATTTTTAAGATTTCCTAAAATCCTAACAAGTAACAATACATGATTTTGGATTTTTCAATCAAACCACCCCAACTTTTCCCCTCTCGGCAACTTTTTTATCGCATACTCACACTTACAAGCCTCAGATTTATCCTTGCAGGGTTTAGCCCGAAGCAATCTCTTAAAACCTTTTTTGTAAACATACTTGCTCCCTTTTCCTTTTGTATGCGCATTCATCCTGGCATCAATATCATTTGTCACACCGGTATAAAACGAACCATCCTGACATTCAAGAATATATACATTCCATTGTTTTTTCATTCTCGTTTTATTTTTCCTTTCTGCCAGTCCTTCAAAATTAATCCTGCAGTCTTGTATTCATCAACTTCATTTCCCTTTTTCAAAAAACCTTTTTTTCTTCCAAGTTTTTCTATTAATAATTCTGAATTTCCTTCTGAAGATATTTTGTAAAATTTATCAAAGATTAGGGGAAATTCTTTTACTAAATCAGCTACAACCATTTCCGGATTTTTAATCTGGCTGTAAGACCTTGCCCCTACTTTTGCATGTCTTGAAAAAGCTGAGATTTCTGAACTTGAATAATCTTTATTCGGAATAACTCCCGGGCTGTCAAGCAGGACTATATCCGACGTGAGATTTATTTTTTGAATCCCTTTTGTAAATCCCGCATCTGCTCCTATGCCTGCTGCAGGTTTGCCAACAAGAAGATTAATAATTGAACTTTTTCCTGTATTGGGATATCCTATAACTCCGACACTCGTCTTATTCAGAACTTTATCTTCTGGTTTTTTAACATTATAAGAAGTAATTTTTATTTTATTTCTCAGTTCTTTTCCTCCTTTTCTGTTGATGCAGGAAACAAAAACTTTTGGATTTAATGATAGGATATCCTCTTCTTTTACTTTTTTAATATCAATTAAATCTGCCTTGTTAAAAACATAAATTATTTTTTTATCCTGTTTCTTAATCTGCTCTTCTATTTCAGAATTTCTTGTCTCCGGAATAAACCGGGCATCCAAAACTTCAAGAATAATGTCAGACATTTGAACAATTTTTTCTGCTAAGGAAGGATATTTTGCTCTTTCTTTTTTCACATATCTTTTCTGCCTTGTAATAATTGAAGACTCATGTTTTTTTCCTTTTGAGAATCTATGTTTTATTTTCATAATAAAAAAAGGAATGAGGAGTTTATAAAAGTAAAAGGAAGACAGCATCTCACTCCAATTTCCTAACACATATTTATAAAGTCAAAATATTTTTTACTATTAGGCAAGATAGAAAGAAATTTCTGGCTTGTTATTTAAATGAACACGGAGGAATATACAAATGGGATTTAATGATAGACCAAGAAGACAAGGCGGCTTTAGAAATAACTTTAACAGTGAACCTAGAGAAATGCATAAAGCTGTTTGCTCAGAATGCAAGAAAGAATGCGAAGTGCCTTTCAAACCAAGCAAAGATTCTGAGGGAAAACCAAGACCAGTTTTCTGCAAAGAATGTTATGCAAAGAAAAAGCCAAGAAGATATTAGTTAATATTTTCTATTATTATTCTTTAATAAATTTTTTATTTATATTTTTGAAAAATCTGTAATCCAAATCTTTATAAACTATTGTGCATTAAAGATTATTGTCAATAATTATCTATAAAACAAAGCATTAACGCACAATGAAATCCAAAAAAGAGTTGGTAATTGAACTTCTTAAAAAAAACTCAGATGGACTTACAATAATTGAAATAGCAACAGCATTAAAAATATCCAGAAATACTGTCGCTGTTGCTCTGGCAGAATTAAAAGGGGCAGAGCAAATAAGAATTCGTCCTGTTGGAAAAGCTAAATTACATTATTGGAAAGGAGGAGGAAAATGAAAATCAAATATTTAATTCTAGCAATTTTATTGGCTCTTATATTAATCCCGATTGTTTCTGCAGATTGTACAGTAACCTTCGATAAAACTTCTTATATTCAGGGAGAAACAGCGTCAGCAGATATGGTTTGCACAGGTGCAGAAGAAAAAAGCAAGGTTTATGTATTAAATTGGACTTATGCAAATGGAACTCAGTTGGAAATAGATACAGGAACAACTCCTGCAACACCAGGACAGCATTTCTATGAAACTTATACAATATCATCAACACATCCTGCAGGTGTTTATTTTAATGCAACCTTAACCGGAAGTGGTTTAGAAGGGACAGATAGTGCTAATGTAACAGCAGGAAGTGCAAATTCTTTGATTATTACGGGGGCAACAGTTGGCGGGGGATGGATGGGATTAGCATCTTCATTTAGAGCAACAATAAAAGATGAAAATGGGAAGAAAATAACAGGCGGACAGTGTCATGTAAATATTAGGGACAATGGAGATACAAACACCTTATTAGAATTGCAAACAAGGCCTGTTGGAGGTGAAATGACCCAGCATTGGGTATTAAAGTATGATCAATTTATAGAAGCAAGGAGTTATGTAGTTCATATTAACTGTTATTGCGGTATTACAGGAACAACTGATGAATGTATAGATGAAGATGGAGTTGCTGTAGCGAATTCAATAGGAGAAGCAACTGTTCCATTCACAACAAATACTTGGGTTACTTTTAATGATGACGAATTACCAATAATTTATGAGAATGGAACCGATTATCCTAATCCCTCTATTTTTGCAGGTTTTGATACTATCTATTGGACTAGGAATATAACTAATAATTATGGAACAGAAATGAAGGCCACAGTTACAAGGTATTTGATAAATAATGCTACTGGGGGATCATATGAACATACAACAGCATTAAGAACAATAAGAACTGGAAATGAGATTTCTACTTTTGAATATCTTATTCCCCCTAACATTCCAACAGGAGTGTATTATATGAGGTTATTTTATGATGTAACTTTTGAAGGTGTTGATGTTGGATATTATACAAAAACAACAGAAACTTTTAATATAACTTCTGTTCATGATACATTCCTAAAGCATAATCACGAAATAAGAACATTTGACTTGGCAGTTATAAATCTTTCATCATCAATTCAAAGTTCAACAGTCACGCCAATTGATGGAAGCGTCACTTATTTAACAGCAGGAGAAGTAGGAGAGTTTTGTATTAATGCAACTAATAATTATGATGACAGTATTTATACCGAATTAAGTGGAATGCTTTTGCATAATCCAACAACAGGACTTACTTGGGATGTATCAACCCATGCATTAGCAAGAGCAAAAGAAAAACCTATTGGAACTTCTTGGTTGTGTTATTCAATTCAAATTCCTGAATTAATACAAGAAAGTTCTGATTGGCAATTTCAATATACTGGTAGGATAGGAAGATTTGATAATATTTTTAATTGTGGAAGTGAATGTGACTTTAATGGTGAAACAGATTATTTCTGGATAAGAGAAGAAGCAGGCAGATTTGAGATTGTGTCAGATGTGAATTATCCAGAAATAAGACATTTTGGAGGTTGGAGCTTCTTTGAGGAAACTATTAACAACAAAACAAGAGATTATTTTAACACGAAGATAAATACTACTGAATTGTACGAAAAAAACTTAGACCCAAATAACAAGATTGTGGATGATGATTGGGATTTATATGCAATATTTAGTGAACAGATGCCTTGCTCAACAGATTTGTACAACTATACAGTTTTAGATGCAAATGGAATTGCTGTAGAAAATGAATTAGAAGCAAAGGCATTACAATGGTATGAAAATGGAGAAAGAATAGAAAGATGTGCATTAAGTATAGAGAACATTAATTTATCTGACCCTGATGATGATTATTTTGATATTTATGTTTGGTTTAATCAATTTGATGAAAGGCAGACAAAAGCTTTAGAGGGCATTGAAAACAAAACAGGAACTTTCCATCTGGATGTTAACTGTCCACCTACAGGAACAATCGGGAGCGATATGGATTGCACAATTACTGCTTATGTAGAAGACTCGCAGATGGTGCAAAAAGAAGTTGACTTTACCTGTTATATTTCAGACGGAACATCCCAATACAGCTCTGTTAATTTTAACCAGATGATTACAAGAAATGCACTTTCTATAAATAGAAGTTTTGCAGTTCCCCCGACATTTATTTCAGGACAGCAGTATGTATTGCAATGCCATGCAGATTATTACAACTTAGGAAGCAGAAGAGATAGTTTTTATGATACTTTCACTGCAACAACCACACTTGGTGGAGGAAGAGCAGGAATAACTGGTGGAGTAGTCGGTGAAGAGGAAGAAGGAGAAGGTGAAGGGGAAGGAAGCATAATTGATAAAATCAGTCCATTTAGTCCAGACAGAAATTGGATTTTTATGTTCATAGAATTAATAATTCTGGCAGGACTGATTATATTAATCTGGTTATATATTAAAAAGAAAAGAAAGAATCAGCACCACTATTATCACGAGAAATCAAATTGGAAAATTATGAAAAAGATACTTTTAATTTTATTGGGCTTAATAATTCTTACAGGCATAATCGTAGGAATAATTTATGGATACAATTATATTGGAAATAGTATTCTTAATACATCCGAAAATATCTCAAACATTAGTGATATAGAAATCCAATCATCACAATCTTATCCAATAATTCAGGATGGTTTATTCAGAGGAATAATCTTAACCGCATTTATAGTATTAATGATAATAATTTTGTTTAAAGCATTAAACTTAAGAGGAGAGATAAAATTTGGGCATGATTCTTACACTAAGGGATTTCATGAAGACAGAAAAAGTGCGAGATTACAACAAAAATTAAATCAGATTATGTTAAAAAATGAAATCAAAAGAGCAACAACAAAAGAAGACATTAAAATAAGAAAAATGACTCCTGCAGAATTCAGGGAATTTGTGAAAAAGAAAGATTCTAACTAATAGATAATATTCAAACGCCAACATAGTTAATTTAACTTATGTTAATAATTTAGAACTAATCAATTTGTCCTGTTTCTGAAAATTTTTTCATCGCCTTTTCAATAACGATTTGAGGAGCAAATCCTTTCTTGCTGCACATCTTCATAAAAAGATCATAAACATTTTTATCTACAATATAATCAAGTTTTTGCTTCTTTGCTCCGGGTGGTGTTGATGCCATATAATCTAATGAAAAAGAGTATTTTTAATTCTTCCCATCCCTTCAAATCACAGATTTCCTACAAAGTACTGAAC
>CAZPUY010000002.1:0-16496 GCA_964589905.1 Candidatus Woesearchaeota archaeon | reverse complement strand
TGTCTCTGGGGAGATTTTAACTCCCGACCTCTGCCTCATGAGAGCAGCGCTCTAACCCTGAGCTACAGAGACCAAAATAAGAGAAAAAGATGATTTAAAAGTTTTTTTTATTGCTTAGAAGAAAGCATTTCTAGTTTTTTTGCTTTTGCCAGCAACCCTGCTATTTGGTTTCTTATCTTTTTTCCAACATTTAACCCTTTTAAAATATCTTTATTTTTTTCAAAATCTCCGCTGAATTTCACTCCTTCACTATCTAATATCTTCGCGGCTTTTCTGATTTGTCTGGATTTTATTTTTCCCATATCATCTTTTCATTTTTTAGTTATTTAAAGGTTTCTCCTTATTCGATCCTGTCAATTTCTGAGAGTGATTTTATCGCAGAAATGAAATCTTTTATCTTTTTGGGGGTTTCTCCCATTGAAAAAACATTGTAAGTTAAATTATCTTCAGTTGCTTTTTTATGCGCTCCCAGAATATCCTTTTCAGTTATTTTCTTTTTGTTGAATACAAATAGCAGTTCCTCATTTCCATTTTTCTTAACCTTTAAAATTGCTTCATTGTTTTTGAAATTCCTGATGTCAATAATTTCAATCCCTCTTTTTTCAAGAAAGTCTTTTATTTTATTGAAAAAGTTTTCATCTCTTTTTTTGTTCTGTTTCTTTTTTTTGTCTTTTGGCTTTTCTTTTTTAGGAATTTTTTCTGTAATCTTTTTTTCAGGAGATTCATCAGTTTTTGTTTCTTCTTTTTCCTTTTCTATTTTTTCTATTTCAGCCAGTTCTTCGGTTAAGAAATATCTCCAATATTTTTCATCTTCTTTTTGGATAGGAATTGCAAAATCTTTTATGTCTCCAAGAGCAACTCTTATTGCCGGCTGAAGTTCAGAATCTTTTAAAATTTTTTTTTCTTTTAGCAATAGGAATGATTCTTTTTCTTTATTTTTGAGATATTGTGAAAAATTTTCCAGTTGCGACTCCTGTCCTGAAATAAAATAAAGCGGAGAACTGCCGACTTTCAGATTGCTTATCTTCACTTTTTTTTCATAAAATAATTCAGAGAGAAATGCTGATGCGAAAAGTATGCTTAATCCTGTCTCTTTTGCAACATGCACCGGCAAACTCGGGCCTTTTAATCTTATGAATGAAATTATCTTCTCCTTTATCTGACCAACATCCTGTATCATAATTAAGAAGAATTAAGGGAATTAATAAAATTTGTTATGGTTTAATCCACCTTACTTCATAGTAACTTATGTCCCCTTCTTCATCCACGATTGCCAGAAGCAAGTTCTTTTTTGTGCTATGAGCAATACGATTTTTTGCAGAGAATTCGTGCCATGCCATTCTTTTTGATTCATGCTCGCAGAAAGCAATCCATTTAGCATGGGATTTTCCTGGTTTTGTCCCTTTATCATAAACTCTGAAATCTGCCCCGAATTTTAATGCTGTTTTAATGATATATCCCCTCTCTCTCAAATCCTTGAATACAGGATATTTTATCTGAATTTTTTTGTCAATCCTTCTGCATTTTTCAACAAAATCATTTTTGGAAATTTTTTTGTTCCCTGAAAATATTTCTATTTTTCCTTTTTCAAGAAGAAATAATGCCTCTGCCAGCGAATATTGTATCCTGTCATCTTTAGGTTCACCAAAATGACTTTTCTCATAAAGAGAAAATGCATTTGAATCTGTGCTGGATATTATTTCTTTTGTTATATATGTCTTTATTTTATCCATGACGTTTAAATACAAACACAATATTTAAAAATATCTTTTACACAACTAGATTATGAAAACTAACACGAATGTCCAGAATTTAGTTCTAGTATTAGTGTTAGTCTTGGCTCTCTTATAAGAGCCATAATAAATTTCTATTTTATAAAATGGCTCTTGAACTTTTTAAATTATCAAATAGCGGGAATATTTTTGTAGATGAATATTCAGTAATAAACGGAGAAAAAATTAGAACTTATAATCTTAAAGGACTGCATTCTTTTTTGAAAAACAATGGATTTCATAAAATTAAAAATCAGGAAGTTGTTATAGGTGATCTGGAGAGATATACAAATTATCTTGAAACAAGAAAAAAAATACAATTTTCAAACTTATCCAAAGAAGTTAAAAAAAGAAAAATATCAGATCTCTTCTTTGAAATAGGTGCTTATTAATCCAAAATATTTTAAATACACTCAACATTAGATAGATATGAAGATAGATTTTCCTAAGATAGAAAAGAAATGGCAGAAAAAATGGGAAGATAAAAAAATTTTTGAAGTAAAGGAAAATTCAAAGAAAAAAAAGTTTTATGTTCTTGAAATGTATCCTTACCCGTCAAGTTCAGGTTTGCATGTAGGACATGCTTTTAATTATACAGTGGGAGATATTTATGCGAGATTTAAGAGAATGCAGGGATTTAATGTTCTTTACCCAATGGGTTTTGATTCTTTTGGATTGCCTGCTGAAAATGCAGCGATAAAAAATAAATCTCATCCAAAGATTTTTACAGAAAAGGCAATTGCGAATTTTATCAAACAGCAAAAGGCTTTGGGATTGAGTTATGCATGGAGCAGAATGATTGAAACTCACAAGCCTGATTATTACAAATGGGATCAGTGGATTTTTTTGAAAATGTTTGAAAAAGGTTTGGCTTTCAAGAAAAAATCATCTGTGAACTGGTGTCCCAAATGCATGACTGTTTTGGCAAATGAACAGGTTCATAACGGGAAATGCTGGAGACATGCAGATACAAATGTAGAGATTAAGCAGTTAGAGCAATGGTTTCTTAAAATTACTGATTATGCTGACGAGTTATACGAGAAAATCTCCAGTTTGGAATATTGGCCTGAAAGAACAAAGGCGATGCAGAGAAACTGGATTGGAAAATCGCATGGAGTTAATATTGATTTTGAGATAAGCAGAAAAAAATGGTCCATATTCACAACCCGCCCCGATACAATTTTTGGAGTTACATTTATGGTTATTTCTGCACAGCATCCTAAATTAATGCAACTTGTGACAGACAAACAAAAAAAGGAAGTTTCTAAATTTCTTAGAAAATTAAAATCAACATCTGAGAAAGATTTGGCAGAATTGGAAAAAGAAGGAGTTTTTACAGGGAGTTATGCTATTAATCCTATGACAAATGAGAAGGTTCCTATTTATGCAGGAAATTTTGTTATTGCTGATTATGGAAGCGGAATGGTTATGGCTGTTCCTGCACATGACCAGAGAGATTTTGAATTTGCAGACAAGTATGAAATTCCTGTTAAAATAGTAATACAGCCAGAAGAAGCAGATTTAAGCCCTGAAAGAATGACAAGAGCATATACTGGCTCAGGAAAACTTGTTAATTCAGGAAATTTTAACGGCTTATTTAATGATGAAGCAAAAGAACATATAATAAAATTTCTCGAATCGAAAAAATTGGGGAAGAAAGTTATAAATTATAAATTAAGAGACTGGCTTATTTCAAGACAAAGATTCTGGGGAACTCCTATTCCAATAATTTATTGTGATAATTGCGGGATTGTTCCTGTTCCTGAAAAAGATTTGCCAGTTAAACTTCCTGAAAATATAAAATTCACAAGCGAGAAAAATCCTTTAATTAACAATAAAAAATTTGTGGATGTTAAATGCCCGAAATGCGGAAAGCAAGGCAGGAGAGAAACAGATACTATGGACACTTTTGTAAATTCTTCATGGTATTTTTTTAGATATTGCGACGCTAGGAATAATAAAAAAATATTTGACAAGGCAAAACAAAAATACTGGATGCCGATTGATTTGTATATTGGAGGAGCAGAACATGCCTGTATGCATTTAATTTATTTCAGATTTTATACAAAATTTTTGAGAGATATTGGAATGACAGACATTGATGAACCGACTTATAAATTATTTCACCAGGGAATGATTCACGGGGAAGACGGGACTGTAATGTCAAAATCAAAAGGAAATGTTGTTGACCCTTTGGATGTAATAAAAAAATACAGCGCAGATACATTGAGAATTTTTTCGGTTTCAATCTCTTCGCCGGATAAAGATTCCTCTTGGAGTGATTCGGGAATAGAAGGTATGCATAAATTTCTTAATAAATTTATTAAGGTTGTATCTGAAATAAAAAAAGGAAAAACATCTGAGAAAGCCGAAAGTAAAATTAATCAGACAATAAAAGAAATAACTGATAATATAGAAAGCATGCAGTATAATATTTCCATAATAAAACTGAGACAACTGACAGATTTTTTATCTGAGGAAAAAGAAATTTCGAAAAAAGATTTAGAGAAAATAATCAGATTAATTTCTCCGTTCTGTCCGTATATTACAGAGGAACTTTGGGAAAAACTTGGCAATAAATCTTTTATCAGCCTTGAGAAATGGCCTGAGTCTGATGAAAGAAAAATAAATTGGAAACTTGAAGAACAGGAAAAGGCTGTTGAAAATTTGATATTTGATATAAACAATATACTCAGAATTGTCGGAGTCAAGAAAAAAGTTTTTATCTACACAATTCCGAAGGAAAAAGAGATTTATGAAAATGCGACTGATTTGATAAAAAAGAAAACAAACCTTGATGCTAAAGTTTATTCGGTAAATGAAAAAGAAAAATATGACCCTGAAAATAAATCCAAAAAAGCCAAACCAGAAAAGCCGGCGGTTTATTTAGAATAGTTAGTTTTTTATAATTCTTTTACATTTTTGATAAATGGTTAAAAGAAGGTGGCTTGTTTTTTCTGTTATAATCCTTTTGATAATTGGAGGTATTTATTTTATATTTTTTAAACCGAAAATTTGCAATGATGGAACATTATATAATGAATGTTCTGTAATAAAACCTTATTTTTGTATGGAAGGAATTCTGATTGAAAAATCTTCTGTTTGCGGATGTTATAATCTATCTATAGAAAAAGGAGATAAATGCATTTCTGAATATCAGGACCAATTGAAAGAAATTACGCTTAATTATACTTTGAAGGGAGTAGAAGGAAATATTGATTTTGTTGTATATAAAAAATTAAAAGATTATCTTTCAGATATTCCTCGTTATATAGATTCCGGAGAAGATGAAATTACTCTTTTGGATTTTAAATTAAAAAGTCTGAATGAGGAACAGCAGAGAATCTTGTTACTGCCTTTGGTTGTTGAAATAGAAAATCGAGCAAAAGACAAAGATGATCAGGCACGGATTGCTATTAGCGTTGTGCAAAATATTCCTTTTGGAAATTCTAATGAAACGATAAAATTTGGAAGTATAGATTTAGAATATTACAGATATCCTTATGAAGTTCTTTATGATTTTCAGGGAACTTGTGGGGAGAAATCAGAATTGCTGGCTTTTTTATTAAGGGAATTAGGATATGGAAATGCATTTTTTTATTACAACAAAGAAAATCATGAGGCTATAGGAATAAGATGTCCTGTCAAGAAGAGCCTCAACAATTCCAGATATTGTTTTATAGAAACAACAGGACCATCGATAATAACAGATTCTGAAACAGAGTATCTTTCTATTGTACAACTTTCTTCTACTCCTGAAATTATTCCTACTGATCATGGAGATTTATCTTTTGGAGAGAATAATTTTTATGAATATTGGGATGCCAGAACTTTGAATAAGATAAGGGAAAGGGCAAGAGAGCGCGGAACAATAAACTACATCCAGCATCTACAATTTAACATGTTAAAAAAAAGATATGGATTATAAATTATTCAACAACAGCCTTTATTCTGCGAATTCCTGCTGAAGAAGATTCTTCTTTGGTAATTCTAAAATGTCCGATTTCGCAGGTATTTTTGACATGAGGGCCTGCACAAATTTCCTTGGAGAAATCTTCAACAGTATAAACAGAAACTTTTTCTCCGTACTTTTTTTCAAACACACCGACAGCCCCTTTCTTTTTTGCTTCTACAGGAGTCATTTCTTCTCTAATAATTTCACATGATTTTTGAATTTGTGCATTCACTAAATCTTCAACTTTTTTTATTTCTTCTTTTGTCAACTGGCGCGGGAAATTAAAATCTAATCTTAATCTTTCAGAAGTTATGTTGCTTCCTTTTTGCATTATGTTTTCATCGTCGAGAATTATTCTCAATGCTGCAAGAAGCAAATGTGTTGCAGTGTGAAGTTTTGTAGTTTTTTCTGAATCATCTGCAAGTCCAGATTTGAATTTTCCTGCTGATGCTGTACGAGAAAGTTTTTGATGTTTTGCGAGTTCTTTTTCAAAATCTTTTACATTAAATTTTATCTTATCCTTTTTGCATTCTTCTTTAATCATTTCAAAAGGAAAACCATAACTCTGGTAAAGCAAAAATGCCTCTTTTCCGAATAATTTTTTATCTGATGTAAATTTTTTAAAATGATTTATCCCTTTTTCAAGAGTTAATCGAAATTTTTTTTCCTCTTTTTCAAGTTCCTTTAAGATGATTTCTTTATTCTTTTTTAATTCAGAGTAATCATCATAAATATCAAAAACTGATTCTGCAATTTTAGCAATAAAATTTTTTATTCCTAATTCATTCCCGTATCTTACTGCCCTTCTGATTAATCTCCTTAAGATATATCCCTGTTCTGTATTACTGGGCACTATACCATCAGCAATAATAAAAACAGATGCTTTAATATGATCTGCAATTATTCGCATAATCTTTTTATTTTTGTCATATTTTTTTCCGGAAATTTCTTCTATACTTTCTATTATTGGCAAAAAACAATCTGTCAAATAATTATCATTTAATCCATTTAAAATTGCAGTTGTTCTTTCAACACCCATTCCAGTATCTATATTTTTTTGTTTTGCCGGTTTATAATTTCCTTTTGAATCTTTTTCATATTGCATAAAAACATTATTCCATATTTCTATATTATTTATGAAGATTTCAGTATCAGGACCGCAAGGACCAGTTGTTCCTGCAGGACCCCACCAGTTATCTTTTTTTCCAAGGAATTTTATTTTTTTTATTTTGAGTGATTTCCAGATTTTTTCTGATTCAGTATCTTTTCTTGCATTTTTATCTCCTGTAAAACATGTAACTGAAATTTTTTCCTTTGGAATTTTCAGAACTTTTGTTAAAAACTCAAAACTATATCCAATCGATTCTTTTTTCCAGTAATCTCCCAGACTCCAGTTTCCCAACATCTCAAAAAAAGTATGGTGTGTTTCATCTCCTACCTTATCAATATCACCTGTCCTGATACATCTTTGAACATTGCAAAGCCTTTTTCCCAATGGATGCGGCTGACTAAGAAGATACGGGACAATCGGATGCATTCCTGCTGTTGTAAATAAAACTGTCGGGTCATTTTCAGGAATTAATGAAGAATTCGGAATCTCTTTATGATTTTTTGATTTAAAAAAATCAAGATATTTCATAATCAACTCTTTGCGGTTTATCATATCTTAAAATAAAAACAGGATTTTAAAAATTGTTTGTTCTTAACTTATAGCCCTTAATTTTTCCTGTATTTGTCTTAGCTGCGATTCTAAATCTTCATTGGACTTGCTTTCTGCTATTCTTATCATTTTATTTCCTGATTCTTCTTCTTTTATTTTCTGGGGGATTTTAGAGAATGGTAAAAATGATGCTGTTTTTTTAACTTCCAAATTTAATTTTTTTATAGATTTATGCAACTGAAGTTTTATCTTTAATTCTTCTGTTCTTATCAGATTGTATCTTCTAATTATTTTTATCATGTTAAGCAAATCTACTTCTGTAGACAAGAGATTTTTCTTTGCTCCGATTAATTCATGATAGTTCATTCCAAAATAAAGAGGATTTTCTTCTGTCATCTTATTATGTTTTTGAAAAAATATTTCTGTCGATTTTTTCTATTTTTTCCTTAATTTGTTTTATTTCCCCTTCCCAGAATTCCAGTTCTTTTTCTTCTTTTTCTTTTATATTCTTTAAATCCTTGAGCATGTTTTCTATTTCTGAAACTTGTTTTTTCACTCCTTCGAATGTCCGAAAACCTTCTTCAAATTTGTCAATTCTGATAAAAATTGGTTCTGTTTCCTTTCCTGTTTCAACCTCTGTATAAAATCTTTTTATTGTTTTTCTTCCTTTTATCGGGGGTTTTGGCATCATTTGGATTTCATCTTCTGGAAATTCATCCGCTTCAACTCCCATTACCTCTTTCTTCCCAGCTACTGCTTCTTTTATAGTATCTTGTGAAAATTTATTGCCCAAGGAACCGTTGGGAAAACTAGGAAGCATGGGAATCCTGTTTTCTTCAGAATTAAAAGGTTCCTCAAATGGTTCATTTATATCTTCTGTTTCAGGAATCTCGGGTAATTTTGGGAGTTCAGGTAATTTTTGAATTTCTTTTTTCTCCTCTTTTTTTTCTTTTTTCTTAAATAATCCCATCTTTTCTATAATATATTTTTGTAAATATAAAATGTAATATAACTTTAAAAATCTTTACAAACTAAAACCTGCAATAATAGATTTTCATACATTTTTTTTCAGAAACCGAAAGGTATTTATTTAACTTTTTTTTTGTTATCCAATGCTTAAAAAATTTCTAAAAGAAATTATAGTCTCGATTGCGGGGAAACCTGCAGAGGCAATAATAGACCTTCTCGACGGAAAAAAATATGTTAATGAATTTATAATAGCAAAAAGGCTGAATCTTACTATCAATCAGACAAGGAATATTTTATACAAAATCTCTGACCACGGGCTTGTTTCTTTTATAAGAAAAAAAGACAAGAAAAAAGGATGGTATACTTATTTTTGGAAACTAGAAATTTTGAAATGCCTTGAATTTTTGAAAGCAGATATAATGAAAAAAATGGACCAGATATATCACCAGATAAAAAGCAGGGAAACAAAAGAATTTTATGTTTGCGATAGATGCAATATTGAGTTCAATGAGGAGAATGCACTTATTCATGATTTTACATGCAATGAATGCGGAGAGATTATGTCAAGAAAAGATAATACGCATGTGCTTAAAGAATACAACAGGGAACTTGATAAATTAAGGAAAGAACTGGTGTTTGTTGATGAAGGATTAAGAATAGAAAAGGAAAAATTAGAAAAAAGCAGGGCAAGACAGATAATAAAAAAAGATAAATTAAAAAAAGAAATGAGAAAAAAAACTACTCAACTGAGAAAAATCCAAAGAGAATTGAATATAAAAAAACTTCCCAAAAATAAAAAAACAAGTAAGAAAATAAAATCATCAAAATCTAAACCTAAACCTAAAACTATTATAAAAAAGAAAAAAGGAAATAAGAGATGACTGAATTTTATAAAATCCAGGGCAGAAAAAAAAGATTATTTAACACCAACATAACTTTTTTATTAATAATAGCCAATATTATTTGTTTTATTTTGTTTAGTATTCTTATATACCTTAATAATGGTTCTTTAGATTATATTGCATTAAAACCTGCAAATATTATAAATAATTTTTATTTGTGGACTTTTATCACCAGCATGTTTATGCACGGAGGATTTTTTCACCTCTTTGCTAATATGCTCTCTTTGATGTTTATTGGAAATTTTGTTGAAAGACTTTTAGGAAAAAAGAGATTTTTTTACTTCTATCTGCTCTCAGGAATTTTTGCAGGAATCTTTTTTGTTTTATCCAGTTTTTTATTTCCTTCTGATTTTAATGCCTATGCTGTCGGAGCATCCGGAGCATTGTTTGGGCTTGTGGGGTTGCTGATGATAATAACTCCTAATCTTCCTGTGTATATAATGTTCATTCCTATTCCAATAAAAATGAAATATGCTGCTCCTGGTATGCTTATACTTTTGTGGTTAATTTCTCTTTTAGGAAATATTCCTATAGGAAATACTGCTCATCTAGGCGGCTTTGTTGTCGGAATAATGTATGGGTTTTACTTAAAAAAGAAATATAGAAACAAAACTATGTATATAAAAAAAATGTTTAGTTAATTACGATGAAAAAAATAATAAAAAAAAGGGGAGAGTTTAATCTCAGAAAAGAATACAAAAATTGCTGGGAGTATATAAAAAATTCGAAAAATTTTATTTATTATATAATCGGAATTTTTTTGCTTTCTGTTTTGGCAGGTTTTTTTATCCCTGTTCCTGATGATATTTATAACAAAATTATGGTTTATCTAAGTGAACTTTTAAGTCAGACTGAAGGGATGTCTGCATTGGGCATTATACGATTCATTATATTTAATAATGTAACAAGCACTATTTTTGGAATTCTATTTGGAATTTTTCTTGGCATTTATCCTATTGTATCTGCACTTGTAAATGGGTATATTCTCGGATTTGTCTCATCTGTAAGTGTTTCTGGATATGGATTAACCTCTTTGTGGAAAATTTTTCCTCACGGAATTTTTGAACTTCCGGCAGTTTTTATTTCATTAGGACTCGGATTGAAATTAGGAATGTTTATTTTTCAGAAAGATAAGTTAAAATCTTTTAAGAATTATTTTACAAATTCATTAAAAGTTTTTTTATTGATAATAATTCCTCTTCTTGTTATCGCGGGAATCATAGAAGGAGTATTGATAGCATTAGTCAGATAATTAATCTTTAAGATCGCTTATTCCTAACATAATTAAAATTAATCCTATTAAAACTACCATCCAAACTAATCCTCCTTTGAAAAAACTCATGGCAGCATCTCCGAAACTCCAGAAATTCATCCACCATACGAAAATTGCTCCATTAAGGAAAATTAGTCCAAATAAAATTTCAATCCATTTATTCATGTTATTTTTATAAATTCATCCTTTAAAAAGATTTTTGTTAAGGAAAGCATATATTTTTAAAATAGTTTTTTTAGATTATTGATATGAAAAATGAAAGAATTGCGAGAAAGAATGTCCTTAGAAAATCGAAGGAAGTTATGGGAAGGAAAATCGAAGGGTATGATTTTAATCAGGGAGTAAATTATGAGAAAATAATTGATAATTACGGTTCTCTTGGACTGCAGGCATCAAATTTGCATAAAGCAATAGCAATCATAAGGGAAATGATTTCGACACGCGCTTTCATTTATTTTGGATATACTTCAAATATAATTACATCTGGATTAAGAGACATAATCAGGTATCTTGCAGAACATAAAATGGTTAATGTTATTGTAACGTCTGCAGGAGGAATTGAAGAAGATATAATAAAATGCCTTGGAGATTTTATTAGGGGAGATTTTAGAGCATCAGGAAAGGAGTTGAGAAAAAGGGGGATAAACAGGGCAGGAAATATTTTTATTCCGAATTCAAGATATTGTTCATTTGAAGATTTTATTATGCCAATACTTGAAAAAATGTATCATGAGCAGAAAAAAACAGGCAAGGTGGTAACTCCAAGCGAGATAGTGTGTGAACTTGGAAGAGTGATAGATAATCCAAAATCTGTTTATTATTGGTGTTATAAAAATAAAATTCCTGTTTTTTGTCCGGCAATAACTGACGGAAGTTTGGGAGATATGATTTATTTTTTCAAATCAAAACATCCTGATTTTAAGATTGATGTGGCAGAAGATATTTGGAAAATGAATAACACTTCGATAGGGCTTAAGAAAACAGGGATTATCATTCTCGGAGAAGGTTTTGTCAAACATCATATATGCAATACAAACATGTTTCGAAACGGGGCAGATTATGCAGTATATGTAAATACTGTTCCTGAATATGACGGCTCTGATTCAGGTGCTTTGCCAGAAGAAGCAGTATCATGGGGAAAAATTCTTCCAGAAGCAAAAAGAGTGAAAGTTTATGCAGAAGCAAGTTTGGTATTTCCAATTATTGTTGCAGAAACATTTGCCAGAAAGATTAAATAATTAGCCCACCCGCCCAATCCCTGAGGAAAGAAGTTATCACTTCTTTTTTATAATAAAAAATTCCAAAATCTTATATAACCCAATTTATTTTTCTTATTATGCTAACAAAAAAACAAGTAAAAGAAATAAAAGAACATCTTGAAAAAGCGCAGAATCCTGTTTTCTTTTTTGACAATGATAACGACGGACTTTGTTCTTTTTTGGTTTTAAGAAGATATTTGGGAAGAGGAAAGGGAATTGCTGTAAAATCTTTTCCGGATATGGCAGTGGAATATTTCAGAAAGGTAACTGAACTTAATGCTGATTATATCTTTATTCTTGACAAGCCTGTTGTTTCGCCTGCCTTTTTTGAAGAAGCGAAAAAATTTAACATCCCGATTGTGTGGATTGACCATCACAAAACAGAGCAGACAGTTGTCCCTGGTTTTGTTCATTATTATAATTCAGCATTAACAAAAACTAAAAATAAAAATGAACCGGTTACTTATTTATGTTATAAAATCACTGAAAAAAAAGAGGATATGTGGATTGCAATAGTAGGTTGTATCTCTGACAGGTTTATCCCTGATTTTTATAAAGATTTTGTCAAATCCTATCCTGACATGTCAATAAAAGCAAAAGATGCATTTGATATTTTTTATAAATCTGAGATAGGAAAAATTGCGAAAATATTTTCTTTTGCATTGAAGGATACTACAACTAATGTTTTGAAGATGATTTATTTTCTTACAAGTGTAAAAACTCCTTATGAAATTCTTGAAGAGAACGGAAAGAATAGGAGCATGCATTCGCGGTTTAAACAAATATACAATAAATATGAGAAGTTAATGGAAAAGGCAAGAGCTTTGGTAGACGATAATAAATTTTTATTTTTTCAATATGCGGGAAATATAAGCATGAGTGCAGATTTGTCAAATGAGTTAAGTTATCGTTATCCGGAAAAAATGGTTGTTGTTACCAGAATAATCGGAGGTAATGCAAGCATTTCTGCGAGAGGCAAGAAAATTCGTGAGCCGTTTGTCCAGGCGATAAAAGATATTGAGTATGCCACTGGCGGCGGGCATGAAGATGCTGTTGGCGGTAAAATGCGGGTTGAAGATTTGGAAAGATTCAGGGAAAATTTTGAGAAATTGATTTGATAGAAAGATATAAAAATATACATCTATTTCCCCTTTTATGAAGGATGGACTAATCTGTATAGGGTGGAATTGTGAAACAGGCGCTTTAGTCTATACTTCAATTAAATTCCCTTCAATTTAATTCAGAGATTTTCTTTTTGTCCTGAATTGGGTTGAATTTTCTTATTTTTTGGGACAGAGGAGAAGGTTTCTGGTTGACTTGGGGTTTTACAAAAAGAAAAATGGGGAAAAAAGAAAAAATGGAAAAAGAAATCATAGAAAAAGAGTTGAGCCAATTAATGGAAATCACTCTTAAGATGGAAAACGAATTAGATATGATTGAAGAATAAAATGAAAAAGAATTTTATTATAAGGGATTAGTATGTCCTATATTCAATAACTTTTTCCGAAATAAGCCCAATATTTTGCTTTCTTTTTACAATGAATGCAGTTTCCTGAAATTTTTTCCTGTTTCAAAGGAATGCATCTTGAACCTGCACCTTTTGATTTGTCCTTAATCCATTCTTCACATTCTTTATCACCACAGAATTTTGCAAGAACTAATTTTTTATTTTTTATCTCACTGACAAATTGGTTCCAATTTTCTGTTTTCACAATATTTGAATCCAGAAATTTTTTCGCTTTTTTATACAAAGAATCCTGCATTTGTTCTAAATTATTTTTAATATTATTTTTTAAGCTTTTTATTTTTATAAATTCTTTTTTTCCATTATCTCTGCGAACCAAAACTACCTGTTCTTTTTCCAAATCTCTTGGGCCTATTTCTATTCTTATTGGTATTCCTTTAAGTTCATATTCAGAATATTTCCATCCGGGGGAATATTCTTCTCTTTCGTCCAGTATAACTTCATAATCTTTTTCCAGTTCTTTTTTTATCTCTCTTGCTTTTTTCAGGACTTTTTCTTTTTTGTTAGAGATAATCGGGACTATGACAATTTGTGTTGGTGCTATGCTTGGCGGAAGAACCAATCCTTTATTGTCAGAATGTGCCATAACCAAAGCGCCGATTAATCTTGTGGAAAATCCCCATGATGACTGCCAAGGCAGAGATTTTTTTCCTTTATTGTCCAGATAAGAAATCCCGAAACTTTTTGCAAAACCCTGTCCAAGATTATGCGAGGTTCCGCATTGAAGAGCTTTTCCTTCAGGAGTAAAAGTTTCAATTGTCGTCGTGTATTTAGCTCCTGCAAATTTTTCCCTATCTGTTTTTTTTCCTTTTATTACAGGAACAGCCAGAAGATTTTTACAAAGTTTTTCATATTCGTCAAGGAATAAAATGACTTCTTTGTCACATTCTTTTTCTGTTTCATAAACACAATGCCCTTCCTGCCATAAGAATTCCCTGCTTCGCAAAAATAATTTACACTGGGAAACTTCCCATCGGATAATATTGCACCACTGATTTATTCTCAACGGCAAATCTCTCCAGCTTCTTATCCATCTTGAATATGCATCATAAATTATTGTTTCTGATGTTGGTCTCAATGCAATTCTCTCGTCGGAATCTCCTTTTTCAACCCATGCAACTTCTGCTTCAAATCCCTTTGCATGTTCTGCTTCTTTTTTGAAAAATGATTCCGGAATGAACATCGGGAAATAAGCATTTGAAACATTTTTCTCTTTTAGAACTTTATTAAAATAATCCTGGATTTTCTGCCACAGAGCATAGCCGTATGGTTTTATTATCATGGTTCCTTTCACAGGGCCATATTCGGCGAGTCCTGCCTTGAGACAAACCTGCGTATACCATTCAGGCATGTCTTCTTCTTTTTTTACTGTTAATCCTTCCTGTGATTTTTCTTCCATATAATTTTTAAGAAGAAAGATTATTTAAAATTAACCTGAATTCTATTTTGTTATATTAAATCTTCTCCATATGCTTGTTGAGAAATATCATTAACAACTTCTTTGATATAATTTGATTCAAGAGCAAAACCCAATCCCTCTGCTTCGCTAACTTTGAAATTGTTTATTCCTATAACTTTTCCATTTACATCTATCAATGGGCCGCCAGAATTTCCGGGGTTTAAATCTGCATTAGTTTGTATGTAAACTTTTAATCCGTTTTCTCCTTCTCTATGAATTGCAGAGACTATTCCATCTGAAACTGAGAAAGATAAACCCAAAGGATTTCCTATTGCTATTACTTTTTCTCCTATCTGAATATCATCTGAATTTCCTAATTTCAGGGGCTTATAATCTGAACTGCTTATCTTAAGAAGAATTATATCCATTGTCGGGTTTTCTCCGATTCTTGAAACTGAATGACTTTCTCCGTCGTAAGTTATTATAACTGCGGCTATTGCCCCTTCCATTACATGCGCGTTTGTTACAACATAACCACTATCAGCAATAAAAAATCCAGAACCCTGAGAAACATCTGTCTTAATTGTCACGACTGATTTTACTGCGTCTTCAAATATTCCTGAAAAATCCGCACTTACAGAAGCTTTTAGTGTTGTTATCTCTTCATCTATTGAACCTATCTGCAAACCCAAAGATTTCAAATCATTTTTTGTATCCAGAAGATTGCTTGACAAGTCATTAAACTTTGAACTGGTTTCTTCCTGAAGAGATTCAATTTTTAGATTTAAGTTATTGTAATTCATAACTTCTTTTTGATAAACCCAGTAGAGAAATATGCTGTTTGCGAGTATGACGATAATCAATAAAGAGGTTACTCCTCCAAGGATTATTTTGTGATTTTTTTCCAACGGCATTTTTTTAAAAGGCAAATAACATATAAAAACTTAACTTTATTTGTTAGATTGGGCCCATAGTTTAACGGATAGAATAACAGGTTTCGGCCCTGTTGGTGGAGGTTCGATTCCTCCTGGGCTCATTTTATCTCAACATTTTTTCCAAAACTTCCCTTGCTGTTTTGTAATCTGCGCGCTTGTTGGTTTTTTGCATAACTTTTCCTATAAGAAAATTCAGAGATTCTTTTTTTCCGTTTTTATAATCTTGAACTGCTGTTTTGTTTTCTTTTATAATTTCTAATGCAACTTTTTCAATCTCTTTTGTGTTAGAAATCTGGCTGCCTTTTTTTGCTTCGTTTAAAGGTGAGGTAGATTTTTCTTTCCAATTTCTCAAAATCTCTTTTGCTTTCAGTTCAGTAATTTTTTTGTTTTCTACAAGTTTCAAAAGTTCAATAAAATGTTCCGGTTTTATGTCAACATTCTCAAGTTCCTTTTTGTTGTAATTTAAAACATTCAATAATTCTTCTGTTACCCAGCGTGTGGCGAGTTTTGAATTTGCTTTGTCAATAATTTTTTCAAAGAATTCTGCAATTTCGAATTTTTTTGTCAGTATCTTAGCATATCTTTTTTCTATCCTGTATTTTTTTATGAGTTTCTGGAGTTTTTCCTGAGGTGTTTCAGGAAGAGAAGATTTTATTTTTTCTATTCTTGATTTTTCTATATTCATAATTGGTAAGTCTGGGTCTGAAATAAATCTGTAATCTTCTGCCAATTCTTTTTCGCGCATTTTTATTGTAATTCCTTTTGATTCGTCAAACATTCGCGTTTCCTGAATTTTTGGCACTTCGGATTTTTGTCTTTCAATTTCTTTTTCAATTGCAGTTTTTAT
>CAZPUY010000001.1:7990-22907 GCA_964589905.1 Candidatus Woesearchaeota archaeon | reverse complement strand
ATCTAAAACTCCAAAACAGGTATTATTATAATCGTTTTTACAAAGAACTGTTCCTATCTCAGTCCATGTCCCACTATAATTATAATAAAAAGTAGCATTAACAGCATTTGTAATATCATCACATGAAGTTCCGGCAGTACCACAATTAGCACTACTAAAATTACTATAACTAACATTAAAAAAAGCACTTGTAGTCCAATTTGTCCAATTAGCTGGAGCTTTTATAATTACTGATGCAATTACATTAGAAAATGAAAAAATAAATATTCCAATCAAGATTAATGTTCCAAATAAAATCAAAAAATCTTTCTTAGCAAACCCCTCTTTTCCCTCAATCATTACTTCACAACCTCTTAATTTAAAATATTTAAGAAAATAAAGTTTATAAATGTTTTTTTCTAGAAAATTTTAAAATGTTTAAATTGTAAATATTTTTAAACTCAAAAATCGACGACAAAATATGAATAACGAAAAAACATTAGTTTTGGTAAAACCTGACGGATTATTAAAAAGTTTAACGGGGAACATAATTTCAACTCTATCAGAAACAAAACTTAAAATCGTCGGTGCAAAAATTGTAAAAGTTTCAGAAGAACTTGCAAAACAACATTATTCTGATTTGCAAAAAAATCTTATTAAGAAACATGGAGAAGAAAAAGGAGAAAAAATTTTTGAATCAACTCTTGATTATATTCGTGGAAAATTTCATACAGACAGAGTTCTTGCTTTAATTTACGAAGGGGATAATGCTGTTAAGAAAATAAGAGAACTTGCAGGAGATACAAATCCCGAAAAAGCACATCCTGTTTCAATTCGTGGAAAATATGGAAGAATTCATTCTGAAACAAAAGTTTTTGAAAATGTAATTCATTGTTCTGATAATGTTAAAAATGCAGAAAAAGAAATTTCTTTATGGTTTAAACCAGAAGAAATTGCAGAATAATTATTCTACCTCATCAACCACACCTTTTTCTGTCACCCAGAAAACACATTCATTATCAGGAAGATTTGGTGAATCAATTAATTTCGCTACTCTGCTCCCCTGTTTTCCTCTTCTCAGATATAATCTGTAAGTTGAAGCATGTCCTACAATATTTCCTCCAACAGCAACTGTCGGATCGCCAAACATCATTGCGGGATTAGCCATAACCTGATTTGTAACATAAACTGCAAGATTATGTTTTTCAGCAAGACTGATTAAACCATGAAGATATTTATTCAATTTATGCTGCCTGTCTGCAAGTTCTCCTCTTCCGGTAAATTCTGCTCTAAAATGTGCAGTCAGTGAATCAACAATCATAAGCCTGATTGGCTCTCCATTTTTAATCATCTCTGAAATTTTATCAAGAAGCAGAATCTGATGGTCTGAATTAAAAGCCCGTGCAACCAAAATATTTTTCAGGACTTTTTCAGGATTTATACCAAGTCCTTCAGCAATCTGTTTTATTCTGCTCGGTCTGAAAGTTCCCTCTGTATCAATAAAAACACACTTCCCGTTTGTTCCTCCATTTTCAATGGGCAGCTGAACTCTCACAGCCAATGTTAATCCTAGTTGTGTTTTTCCACTGCCAAAAGCGCCGTATGCTTCTGTAATTGATTTTGTTTCTATACCCCTTCCCCCCAGAAGATTGTCCATGTTTTTTGAACCGGTGGTTATATTCTGAATATCTTCTCTTTTTTTTGCAAATTCAACACCATCAACAAATCCTAAATCAAGCATTTTTCTTGATGCCTGAATCGCCTTTCTCGCAACAGCTTCACCAACTCCTGCAGTATTTGCCAATGAACTCGGACTCATCACAGCCAGAGACATCAAATCATAAATTCCTGCAGCCTCAAGTTTTGCTGAAACAGCAGGCCCGATACCCGGCAAATCAGTAAGTTGCGGCTCTTTCTTATCATTAGAATCTTCCTTTTCTTCCCCTTCTTCCTCAGTTTTTTTCGTCATATAAAAATTATCTATGACAACTTTATAAAGATTATTTGGATTGAAAATATAATTATTTCTTCCACAAGAAAAACAAACCTGCAATTATCCCTCCAGACATGCCAAGAAATAAATCTCCAATAGTATCTGCAACAGAAGGTTGCCAGTTAAATCCAAAAAAATATCCCATAACAAACTCATAAAATTCCCATAATACTGCGACCAAAACAACAAGTGAAGTTACAAAAATGAATTTCCATATTCTGTCAAGTTTCAGATTCCTTTCTTTCTCAAAATAAGTTAAAAGAGGAAAAAAAGTTATTACAAGAACAATCCCTCCTGCAAAATGCATCAGGTTATCAAACCACGAAAATCTCGTATAAACATCAAAAGTAAAATCCAAAAATAAATGAAATAGATAAAAAAGAACAGGAGGAATAAAATAAATAAAGAGTTTTTTTATTTTTATCATTTAATTTTCCAGTTCTTTAAGCAACAAGTCAACATCAACAGGTTCAGCTCTTTCAATAATAAATTCAGGAGTATTAAATAATTTGTTGTCTCTTACTGTTCCTGAAAAAAACATCTCTTTGCCCAATAATTTTTCTCTTTGGTTAAGCAATTCTTCGGAATTTTCAAGTTCAGTAAGTCCGATATCTGCAAGATTATCATGGAATGCAACTGTCCTCATAGTTTCTGTTCCATCGTCAATTATAACATTAATCAAAGCTCTTTTCTTTGCCATAACTTTTCCATGTTCTGCACAGATGAAATTTTCCCCTTCCTGAACAGCCTTTTTTCCGCATTCATGACAGACATAGAAAAATCTCGGCTCAAATGACTGAACAACAAAGGCTCTTATTGTTACATTATCTGAATTTTTAAGTTCAGAAATTTTTTTCTGTCTAAAAATCTTTTCTGTTTTAACATTCTCAATAGAATCTTTTGATAATTTAAATTCAGAAAAACTGCCCAAATGTAATTCATTATCCCTCATACTTCCGTTTGAAATTTCTACCACAATTCCAGGGATAATTTCTTTTTTTTCAATCAGGCTAATATGATTAGTATCCCACAAAACAACTTTTACATTTGATGTATCATCTGCAATAAACAAGTTCACAACTTTTCCTTCATCGCCTTTTTTTGTCTTAAAACTTCTTACAGGAGAAATATTAAGTATTTTTCCGATAACCTTAACCTTTCTCATTCCAGGAAGCAATTCTTCTATTTTCAATTTTTCATTATCAAAAGAAATTCCGAGTTCTGCTGCTACAACCTGTGCTGCTCCTTCTTTGCTTATCAAACCGGAAAGCTTGGCTCTTTTTGCTTCTACTCTTCTTTCAATTTCTTCTTTTCCCAATCCGGATATTTTGGAAATTTTCTCTATTATCCTTTCATAATTTTCAACAGGCATTTATCAAAAAACGAACAGGCGTTTTTAAGTATTTTTGTGATTTTGTTGAAAACAAAAGCTTATAAACATTTAATTTTTTCCTGATACATGAGTATCGCTGCAGTAAAAATAAAAATTTTGCCGGTAAATCCTGAAATAGATTTAGAAAAACTTAAGGATAGTGTGAAGTCATTAATTGAAAAAATGGGCGGAAAAAATCCCAGCTTTGAACAAGAGCCGATTGCATTTGGATTAAATGCAATAATTGCACTTTTCGCATGGCCTGAAGAATCAGAACTTGAAACTCTTGAAAATTCACTTAATGAAATAGAAGAAATAAGTTCAATCCAGGTTATAGATATAAGACGGGCAATTGGATAAATATAAAAATCTTTCAATTTTATTTCTTACATGTTATCCGAAGAAGAATCAGAAAAGATAAAAGAAAAAATTATTTCTCAGATAGAACAGACTTTTCCGGAAGAACAGAAATTCAATGCAATAAATCAGATTAAATCAATGAATATTGAACAACTTGAAAATTTTTTGGAAAAAAATAATTTGATAAAAAATGACAAAGATGCCGAAGGAAACAATGAAACAGAAGGAGGACAATGTGTATTCTGTGCAATTAGTTCTGATAAAATCAAATCAGTCAGGATAGGTGAGAATGAAAAAGCAATAGCAGTTCTTGAAATAAATCCAATATCTCCAGCCCATTCTATTGTAATACCAAAAAAACATACAGATAAAGTACCAAAAGAAGCTATTGAACTTGCAAAAGAAATTTCAAAAAAGATACAAAAAAAATTCTCTCCTAAAAGCATGGAAATTTCAAAATCAAAATTATTCGGGCATGAGGTTGTAAATATTCTTCCGGTTTATTCTAATGAAAATTTTGATTCTAAAAGAAAATCTGCAACTATAGAAGAACTTGAAAGCATAAGAGAAGAATTAGAAAAAAAACCTCAAAAGATTTCAAAACCAAAAACAGAAAAAATCAAAGAATTCTTATGGTTACCAAAAAGGATTCCATAAATTTATATTAAAAATAGTCAGAATAATAAACACAATAAAACTAATAAGGAATACCGGAGAAAACGGAATTCCTTCCCTTATCCTTATATCCTTGTATCTCTTTCTTAGTTCCCTTATATCCTTTTTTGTAAGTCCGCCCCATTTCGCTTTTATCATTTTTTTCCCGATTTTTACGTCATGGTAAAGCCAGTCCCCTTCTCTCAAATTTTTTGTATTGATTCTTTTTACCATACATGCTTCGTCAACAGCCTTGGAATACAAAAACAAATAAGAAATTACAAAGATAAATATTCCCGCATAGAAAAAAATAGTTTGTGAAAATCCTAAAACTAAAAAAATCAGGCTTAAAAAAAGAACAATCAGCATAAGATTCTTTTTTCTTTTTAATTGTCTGGAAAATTCTTTTTTAAAATGTCTGAAGTTTTTTATGCAAATGACAGAACTTGCTATTAAAATATAAACAAACCCTACAGAAATGAAAATTAAAAGGAAATCTGAAAAAATTTGCATATTAGAAAAAAAATTTGGAAAATATGGCAAAATCGTTCCAAGAGTTATCATAAGTTTAGCGTCGCCCCCTGCAAAAATCTTTCCATAATAAAATAAATTTCCCAATATAAGAAAAATCCCAAGCCCGATTAAGCCGTTGTAAAAAAATGAAAAACCATCATTTTCAAACAATGAATAAAAAAACCTGAAACCCAAAGCAAATATGATCAGGGAAAAACTAATCCAGTTGGCAATTTCTCTGGATTTAATATCCTGAATTACTGCAAATATAATATACACCAAAGCCAATCCCCATAAAAAAAACACCTCATACATAAAAAAAATATAATTTTCAGATTAATAAAGGTTTAGAAATTTTATTTGGTTTTAAAAATCATAGTTCTCTGGTTTCCAAATTTTTTGTAAGGATGTTTCTTTTTATTTTTCTTTTTGTCTCTTTTTTTCCTTCTCTTATCAGAAAAACCATAATCCATTTTAATAAGAATTAAATATAGATAATTTATTCACACTCTTTTGTTTCAAGTTTATTATTAATTAATGCCTGAATTATCTGTCCCTCGTTTCCCATGCATTTGCTGTCTAAAGTTTCTCCTTCTGCTACATCAACAAGAATAGGTGCACAGGTTATAGATTCACATTTTGCGATACCATAAATAGTTCTTTTCTCAGATAAAAAAAAGCATGTTACAGAAGTTAACTTTTCAGTGTCTGATTTCAAATCTCTCGGAGCAGAACAAAAATCATAAGTTCCGCCGGTAACACATGCAGCCTCGCATGAATTTACAATTGTATTAACATTATTTCTTGATAAAAATGGTGCAATTTTTTCCCACCCCATTGTAAATCCCAAAATTAAAACTATTAATATAACAATCCCAAGAATAAGAAGAATAATTGTATTTGTACTCAATCCCTGCCCCTTTTTATTTAACATGTTTAAAATAAGATTATTTTGTTTAAAAATGTTTTTATATCAATAAAGATTTAGCCTTCATACTTAGCTGAAAATACAAATACTTCTTTTGTCCAGAATAAGAAGCCACTAGTCTCTTTTTTTTCAATATAAAGCTCTGCTGGATTTTCATGATTGAAAATTTTTTCTTCTATTTGAATATTTAATTGTTCCATTAAATTAATTCCCACAAAAGAATTTCTGGCTTTTATTGTAGATGAAAAAAAACTTACTATTGCCATGCTGCATACTAACAATACTCCAACTACAAGAATCGTTATTGGAATGTCTCCCCTCTTATTAGTTCTTATTTTATCCATTTTCCACCAAAATATTATCTATAAATTCTTTATTTCTGTCGCCTGCCAGTTGATGAGCAAAAGAAGTTTTTTCTGTTAATAATTCTATTTTTTCTCCGGAGTCAGATGTTAATTCTGTATCTTCAAGTTGTTTAACTTTTGACATAAGAACAGAAATATAAACAAAAATTATCAAAATACCAATTATAACAAGAGTAGCAATTACCCATGAAATTGTTTCTCCTATCTGCCCTTTTTTATTTCTTAGCATTTTTGTCTGTCTTTGACACTACTGCCAAAATTTTAATTATATATTGATTGCCCATGTCATCAAGAGAGTAAAAACTTTTTCTGACACATGTGGCTATTCTTTCATATTCTTCATTTTCCTGTATTGCACAATAGCCAAGCCATTTATTATTCCCTGCATTAATATTCATAACAGGATTGTTTATATCTTCAAGTTTATAAAAATCAATTTCAGTATAATACTGTTCCCCTTCCCATTCGTTGGAACTAAAAATAAAATTGCATTCTTTCAGAAAATCTTCACCTAATTTTTGATGAAATTCCCCTTCTGAAATTAAATTTGTATTTATTCTTCCAGCATAAGAAACATAATCTGCTATGCTGTTTATCAAAGTATTTGCTTCTATTTCTCTAACATCATATGGTGCTCCGTAAAAAATATATACCATAGCAAAAATTCCTCCGGCTACTATAATCAGCACAGCAAACCAATAAACTGAAAGGATTTTGTCCCCTTTTTTATTATCCAGTATTTTCATTGTTATACCCGTTTATCCTAATAATATAATTTTTCTCAGGATAAATATCAGGATATGCATTCGCATCAACATTATTAAAAAAAGAATATTGATAACCACTCTTCTCACTTAATTTAACTGTTACAAGATTACCAGTTATTTTAACAACATCGTCCCTGTTTATTCCGTTTTTTTCTGCAATGTCCATTGCATTTTCCATATTCAGTTTTATTTCCATAACAGGTTTCGCAGAATCAATCAGTAGTGCAATATTTTTTGCATAACTTTCTTCAAGCACCACAGCGCCATTTCCCTGCCTAAATAAAAATAAAACAAGAATTATAATAAAAAGAACATTCAGCACAATAAAGATTACATTCTCAACAAGAATTTGACCTCTACGATTTTTCTTTAGAAAAATTGTGGGCTTTAGCCTCTTTTTATTCATATTAACAAATTGATTTTATATTTAATAAAATTAACTCAAGCCAGTGTTTTAATATCTGTACAACCGAGTTTATCAAAATCAGCAGAATTTGCTTCTATTATTATCGGATGCAGATAATATTCCCCTGAATCTCCTTCAATCATTACTCCAAAAAAATGTCCTCCAACTCCTCCTGCAATAGCACCTCCTGCCATAGCGATTCCTATTGGCGCTCCAAATCCTCCTGTTAAAATAATTAGTGTGACACCGGATAAAGCACCAACTATTGCCCATCCAAGAGAACTAACATCACTAGTAATTCCCATAATAACATAATGTTGATTTTCAAGATTTATTTTTCCAAAATCAGAACTGCTATCCTGCAGACTGGATTTTATTTCTTCTGAACTTTTTATATCAAGCAAATAATCCAAAAAACTCTCACCAGCAGAAATATTTGTCTTAGCAAGATAATCATAAAATTCTGTTTGGTCTATTTGATTGTCAGGAAAAATTTCCTTTAAACTATCATCAAAAGCTATTTGAGAGCAGATAGAACAATAAAGTTTTTCAGGAGTCAAATCTTTCCCAACATAATTTATTTTTCCTTCGCCAAACATCCACCAGCAATCTGCCATTTCATTTGCCAGAGTATCATAAACTTCATCTTTTGTTTTCACTTTTTTAATCTCCTTGGTTCCGCTCATTTTTTCGCAACTCCCGTCTTTTGTAATGCAAACATAAGTTGTCTGGCAGTTCAAAGGAATAGAATCAGAAGGCAGTACCGATGCACCTCGCGAAACAACAGAATTATGACAGATTTCCTGGGCATTAGTTTCTCCAAGATTAAGTCTAAATATAAAAAATAAAATAACTGCAAAACTTGCAATAAGAATAATCAAAAGAACTATCTGTTGTGTTGTAATGTCTCCCCTTTTCAATTTTCTCATTATCCTAAGACTCCCATTTTTTTAAGTGTGAAATATAGTCCTGTAAAAGCTAATATGAAAAATATTATCCATATTATATATTTTATCATCTCGTCAAGGCTCATTTTTTCGCAACCTCTATTCCGCTATCTGTTTTTGTAATTAATACATTAACTCCGTTCTTTTCTATTTCTATTTCATCAAATTTTTGTAAATTTGAAACAACCCTACATGCGCCTTCTTTATCACATTTTTTTATTTGAAGATTAAAATTAAAAGGATCAAACCCTAAAAAAACTCCTTCGCATATACATAAACAATTTTGCCCTGTGCAAAGATTAGGTTTTTTATCCTCTCCGACAAAACTCATGATAAACCAGTCAGAAGGATTTGGTATATGAATTCCCTGTTCAAGAAATTCTCCGCCATTATTTACTCTTGCTATTTCCAAAGAAATTTTATCTTTACTTTCCTGTGCCTGCTTTACTTTTTCCTGTCCTGTCACAGAATAATATAAGGAAAACAGGAGAGCTATCAAAAAAATGATGCATACCACTGCGATTATAATTTTCAGCGTTTCTGAACCAAGCAAAAATCCTTTTTTATTGAAAAAATTTTCTTTCATTTTAATACCATAAATATATCTGTAACATTTCCTGCTGAAAGTCCCTTGAAAAAATCAACAATCTGATTCTGAAAAAATAAATAAACACCAATACTAACTGCAACTACAACCAATATTCCTAAAATTAGTTTTATTAATTGCCCGATGGTTAGTTCTGCCAAATTATCTCCCTGTGAATAAATCTTTAATTTTGTCTATGAATGATATTCCCTTTCCTTTAAGCAAAAAAATACTTATCATAAGTACAGCCAAAATTACAATTGCAATCAAAAGCCACGGAAGATAATCTGAAATTATTCCACCTTTATTCCACCATCTTTTTTTCATATAATTAAATTAATAAAACTAATTAATAAACTTTTAGAATTAAGTTAATCCTGCCAAAACAATTGTTGTAAGAAGGAATAATGCAATTGTTGCTAATAATGCAGTTATCACATAAAGTCCGACACCCTTTTTCAGATTAATTCCTGTTTTGTTTGTCTTTTCAAGTTTATCTTCTCCTGAATCAATTGTAACAAGAGTTCCTGTAAGAATAAAAATTATTTCGATAAGATAGATTCCGATTATTATCTGAAGAAGATAAGGAGGAATCATTTTTGTCATATCAAAAATATTTAATATTGCACCGATATTTCCAACCCCTGTAATTTCTGTTTCTCCTAATTGGGATATACTTAATTTCCCCAATATCGCAGTTATCATTGCTGCAAGTCCGATGACAACTCCTGAAAGCAATGGAGCTAGAAAAGTCATGTTGCTCTTCATGTCAGAGATTATCTCTGCAAGCAAATCTCTCAATCTGTCTGTTATCTTGTTTATATTTTTTACATAATCTGAAATGCTTATCAAACTTAATGCAGCAATATTAAGTCCCTTCTTCGCAGATTCTATAAGAATTTTCATGCTTGTAGAAATAAGTTCAGAAGGATAATAAGAAATAGCTCCTCTTTTTGGATCAAACACAGCATTCTCGACGCTCATTCCCATTTGCATAATATTGTAGTTAACTCTTCTGAAAAAATCTTCTGTCTTCAATCCTTTTGTTGCTTCTGCAACTTTGCCGAATGCAAGTTCAGGAGGAACTCCGTTTCCGATTCTGTTACCCAACTGAAATAAAGAATTATTAAATTCAACTTCAAGTTGTTTAGTTTTGTTCCTTTCCTTAATTAATTCTTTTGTTCTGCTTTTTGCTCCTATTGAAAAAAATAATGCAACACCTAATGTAAAAAAAATTCCAAGTATCAGGGCGCCTATCCCAAATGGTCCAAGAATTTTATCTCCGGCACTCATAAATCCAAAGATAGATTCATCACCAAAAATTCCTAATCCCAATTCTGAAAAAGTATAATCTTGTTGCATTCCTAAAATTCCTGGAAGAGGAGTATATTGAAAAACCAAAGGCAAAAGTCCGATAATAAAAAAAGGAAGACAAATTAAAAATGCTTTCAGATAAGGTTTCTTGCTTTTGTATTTGGGATAAAAAGGATTCCTTTCAAGCAATTCTGTCTCCCCATACCCCCCAGGTCTGAGAAACATAACTTTATCTGTAAGATAAAAAACAAAAAAAGGAATTATTAAATTAAACAAGATAAGAACATGATACCATTTGAGAAAATCTCCAATCATTGCAGAAGCTAATGGAAGAAGGGCAAGTCCAAGAGTTGGTAAAACAACCCCCAGCATATAAACATTTGTCAAAGGACTTCTAACTTCATGAGTAAATCTAAGCATCTTGTCATAAACTCCGTCAAGCATAACCTGCAAGGATTTTTCAAGCGTGGCAATTCTCTTGGAATCATTAGGCTCAAATAAACTGCTTTCAATTAAATGAAATGCTTCAATAAATTCTATGGAATAATCTCTCCAGCCTTCAAGATAATGATCAAGACTTTCTTTTATACTCGAAAATTTACCGACTTCCACGTCATAAAAAACTTTTTTGAAATCAAGTGAAAGAGGTTCTCTTAAATGCTGTGAAGCAAAAGCAACTGCCTTTTCCAGATTAGCAGTATGCCTCATATATACAACAATATACAAAATGGCAGGAACCATCTGACTCGAAGCTTTCAGACGCCATTTATTAGCAAGTCTTGCAGGATATCCACTAACAAAATAAAAAAGGAATACTGCCAGAACAAGTATCAAAAAGAAAAACAGAACAGGAAAATTTTCGATTCCTCCTCTAAAAAGTGAAATAGCTACTGACATCAAAAGTCCAATAATAAAAACTCCTGCAAAAACAACAACGCTCAAAGTAAGGGGCTGCCATGGTTCCAAATCAAGGTGTGCAATCTCAAGAGACCTTTTTATTTTGTCCTCATCTTTTTTAGAAACCTTTAATTTTATTACATTGCCAAGAGTGCGGCACCATCTTTCAAATCTTGTCAGTTCAGGAGCCATCTCGCCCTTAAATTTTGTATAACTCTGACTAAAATTAGTTTCTTCTATCTCAGGAGTTGTTTTGATTCTTTCTTCAATCCTCGCTGCATGCTTCCTGAGAATTTCATCTATAGTTTTTTTATCAATCGGTGGCATGTCCTCTTTTGTTATTAAATAGAGAATGAAAATTAAATTAATAAATGTTTAGAATTAATATCATTTTTTTCTGAAATAAAGAAACGCAAAAATTAATCCGCAGACAAATAAGCACAATCCAACCCAGCGAAAATTATTTTCAGATAATCCCAAAATAACATTTCCTGTCAGACTAACAGACACAAAAAAAAGTGCAGAAATTAACGTTATCAGAGATAAAAATGCAAGAAATAATTTACTACCTCTGGTTCTTCTTTCTAAAAGCAAGAGTTTAATTTTTCTATCTAAATCATCCACTTTTTTTTCATCATTAGAGAAACCATAAATTTTCGCATGCCTATAGTCAGTATGAGCACCTATAAAATCTCTGGCTTTTTTTCTCAAATCTCCTGCTTTTTCATATTTATCTCCAATTTCATTTCCCTTTGGTCCGGATTTTTTTCTCATCTCTTCAGCAGATTGTTCTAATCTAATAGCTTCATTAATCAGATGAGTACCATAATCATTTCTATTTGTATTATAAACCATAATAAATTGAATTTTTTCTGATTTAAATAATTTATCAAATCTTTTTTTCCCTGATTTCTTTGTTCAACCACTTTTGCCATTCCGGAAAAACCCTTTCTCCAAGAGGCAATCCGATTTCTTCTCTTATGTCATCAGAAATCTCGTGAAATTTATAATTTGATAATGAATTAAATTTTGCTTCAAGTAATTTATTGTTTCCTGTTTGTTTAGCAATATCAACTAATCCCTGTTTAATTTTTGTTCTAAGCAAAATATTGTCATAAATAGCATCCCAGTTTCCTGCCCACCCTTTCACATTTGATGCAACATTTTTTATTACTTCGCTGTCTCCGTTAATCAAATCATCGCTAGGTTCTAATTCATCTTTCTCTATATTATAATTAAGCAAGTCAACAAATCCTTTTTCTAATTCAGGGTCTTCTTTCCAGTGTTTTCTGACTTCTGCAAGCTGGACAACTCTTCTCATAGAGTGCAAGCCATCAGGAGTTTTAATCGGATTGCAAACTGCAATTATATCTGTAGCCTTAAAACTCGTTGCCGGAACATCCAAATCATTTACAACCCTGTCAAAAACTGCATAAGGAGAAGCTCCGTGAATTGTTCCTGCCACAACATTTGCAAGTGCTCCAATCCTCATCGCTTCATACAAAGCCCTTGCTTCAACACTTCTTACTTCACCAATTATAAGACAGGAATCTCCAAGTCTCAAACTTGTTCTTATCCCATCATCAGCAGAAACTTCTGTCGTCGTTTTCAGCAAAGCAGAACGCACTTTCATTCTAAGAATATCATATTCAAGTTTTCTCATTGATTCAACAGGTAATTCCAAAGAATCCTCAATTACAATAATCCTGTTTTTAGGAACAATCTCCAGCATTAAACTCTGAAGAAAAGAAGTTTTTCCTGAACTTCTTGTTCCCGCAATCAAAAGTGTCCTCGCGCCGTCAATCAAAAAACTCATAAGTCCTGCAGTAAAAGAATTAATCATCCTATTTTGAATATACAAAGGCAAAGTCCATGGTTCCTCTCTATGACGTCTTATTGCATATGACAAACCGTCTGGTGAAAGAGGATTTTGTATTATCGCTATTCTCGCCCTTATTTTTCCGACTTCAAGTTGTGTGTCCAAAATTGGATTTGCTTCATCCAAAGGCCTGCCTGAAATCATTCTGAATTTTGCTGCCCAGGAATCAATATCTGCCTGACTCGGAAGAATATTCGTCGAACATTCGTCATAATCCTGATGCCTGACAAAAATATTCGTCATTGGAATTGGCGCATTCAGGACAATATCCTGCAGTTTGCTATCCTGAAGAAGAACTTCAACCAGACCAAAACCAATTGTCTGCCTGACAAGAATCGTCGCAAGTTTGTTCAAATCAAGATAATTCAATCTTATATTCTGGCTTTGAGATAAATCCTGCAGCAAATCTTTTGAGATATTAAAAAAAACCTGCCTTATCCTGTCAACATCTGTAAATTCTTCTGCTTTTGGCTGGTGCTCAATTAAAACACCTCTTGCCAGATTAAGAAGAATATTATGATTTTCATCAAGGGAATTTTCAGGAGGATTCAAATGATATAATAATTTAGATTCATCTTTTCTTTTCAAAATTGTCACAATCGAGATATCATATTCTTCTCCTATTTCATATTGGTCAATAATCTCTGCATCATCAGGAATATCATAAACCAGCCTCGTAAAAGTAAAATTCGGAATTATATCCGGCTTGAATATTTTATTGTATATTTCTCTATCCCCTTTTTTATAACCCTCAAGATATGGCAGAGCCATCTGTATCATTTTCGTTTTCTCCAAAAGAGCCAGAGTTCTTTCAAGAAGATATAGATAATTCTCCTGATCTTTTTTATACGCCGGTTCAGTTTTATCAAGAAGAATTTTTGATTGAATAATTATTTTCTTTAATTCAAAATATGCTGAAATAGGGTCCTGTTTCAACAGAAATAAAAAAGAAAAAATCTCATTGTATCTTTGACTAAAAAATTGTGCATTGGTTGTTACAAGTTTTTCCTGTGATAATATTTTTTCCTGTTTAAAAAAATAAACATAGAGTTGGGCAATTTCAAGAAGGAGCGTAGTTTCTTTAAAATCGTAATTATAATTTTTCTGTTGTGTAAAAATAATTCTTGAAATACTGGGATTTTCAATCAGGGCATCAATTGTTCGCGACATTACTTCAGGATAATCCGCGAGACTCGGCACAAAAGGAGCACCAAGATAATCAATATAAAGAACATCTTCACCTCCTTCTCTTCTGACCTGATGAGAATATAACTTTTCACCTTTTCCATCCATAATCAAAAAATGTTCTTCAAGTTTAAAATATTTTGTGTATTTAAAAGGAAGATTAAGCGAAGGAAACCTTGGTGTCCTAGCAGCACAACAAATTTAAACCAGATTGGCATTAGAATTATATGGCTGCTGAACAGGTTGATTATTCAGGACAAATGTTTGGAGACATGAATTTAAAAATTCGTGATATAGAAGAAAAACAGAAAATTTTGAAAGACAGGCTTTTGCTGATAGGAGAAAATCTTGTGGAAATAAAAGAAAAATCAAACCAGAAAATATTAGAAATAAAAAAAGATGTTGAAATAATAAAACAGAATATGGAAAGATTTTCTGCTTTTTTGGAAACAGTTTCAGGTGAATTTTCAAAATTTGCAAGAAAAGAAGATTTAGAAATTTTGACAAAACAGGCAAAAATGTTCCAGCCAATGGAATTTGTCAGAAAAAGTGATTTGGAAAAGTTAAAAAGATAATTATAAAAATTAAAAAATATTTAAAAGATTAAGATGGCGATTTTAGAACAAATACTTAATATGAAAAAACAGGGAATTCCCGACCAGGAAATCATTAATGAATTATCCCAAAGAGGAATTTCTCCCAAGGAAATAAATGATGCTTTGGGGCAGGCGCAAATTAAAAACGCAGTTTCTGGTTATGGAAATGAAATGCA
>CAZPUY010000001.1:0-7890 GCA_964589905.1 Candidatus Woesearchaeota archaeon | reverse complement strand
AAATGAAATGCAGCCTTCAATAATGTCTGAAGGAGTATATGCGCCATCACCAGCAGAAAATCAGGAATATCAACCTGAACAATATGCTCCTGTCGCCCAGGAAGAAACTTATGCTCCGCAGGAACAGCAATATTATGCTCCGGGCACAGGAAGAGAATATTCTTCTGCAGGAATTGAAGTTGATACTATAATGGAAATTGCAGACCAAATATTCTCGGAAAAAATAAAAAAAATTCAAAAACAGATTGATAAAACTTCAGAAACAGCAACACTCCTACAGACAAAAACAGAGAATATTTCAGACAGGCTTAAAAAAATAGAAACAATAATAGACAAACTTCAAATTGCAATACTTGAAAAAGTCGGTTCTTATGGAAAAAATCTTGAAAGTATAAAAAAAGAAATGTCAATGATGCAGGATTCTTTTTCAAAAATGATTTCTCCTTCAAGAGAATCAAAAAGGAAAAAATAAATTTATTGTTTAGTCCAAATTCCCCTATAAGGTTCTTTTTCTTTAGGTTTTGTGCCGCCTATAATTGCGCCGACCACTATTGCAAGAAGAACAATTCCCACAATCGCTGACGAATATTCCTGCCACCAATTGCCCGTAGACCAGCCAAGTTCTCCTGCAGATTGTACTAAAACAACTATGACAATTATTGCACCAATAGCTAAAAGAATATAATTTATCATATTGCTCTCAGGATCCATAAATAGTCCTACCAGAATAATAAGTCCGAGTAAAATTGCTAAGCCGATTCCGACTCTTGGAAATATTTCTGAAAAAAATTGTGAAACAAAATTAAACTGCAAAGCCATTAATGCAACAGCAAGAGCAATAATCCCATTAACAGTTTTATTGTCTTTGAAAATATTTACTTTTGTCAAAATGCCGAATATTAAAGCAAACATTAACAAAAAAGGAAGAAGATAACTAAAAAGACCCATTTGTTCCCAATTAGAAAGTAATTCTCCTATTACTCCGCTTCCAAAAAAACTGGCACTTTGAAAAAAAATCATTATGCAAAACCCCTTTATTCTGAAACCCCTGTTTCAGTCATCTCTTTTAACATAAAGAAAAATATGAATTTATATTTAAATATTTATCTATCAGATTATTTCTTTGGAATTAACAACAAAGCCAGAGCAACTCCGATAACTACTAAGAAAAGAACATTAGTCATGATTGCCTTTCCGGTTTCTCCAGAGAAAAATGTTTGCAAACTTCCTAATTGTCCTGTAGCCCAAATAATCCCTCCAATAAGAACAATTGTTGCAATAAGCCCGAGTCCAATTAACAACCCTTTATGCATTTTTGTTTGTGTGTCTCCAAAAATAAATCCCCAAACAAGCAAAACAACAAAAACAGCTACAAGAGTAACAATCAAAAATAAAATCAAATTCTCAACAACAAGTTTCGGATAAATTGCCCCGACAAAAATCAAACCAATAACAAATGCTGTAAGTGCATTAGTTTGTTTTTTATCTCCAAGAACCTTTGTTTTTTCGAGGATTGCAAAAACTATAAAAAATATTAACAGGAATGGTAAAAGAAATTTTGAAATTATACTATACTGCAAAAATGTTGCAACACTATCTTCTGCCATGTTTATAATATCAAATCTTTACTTATAAATTTTACCTTGGAAGTAATTTATACAAGGTCTTCAGGAATTTCTTCTATACTTGAATCCGGACTTGGCAAAGCAGATTTGTTGATGAGAAAAACATCTCCAATAGCCTTAACAAATTGGTGAGGGATTATAACTCCTCTCGCTCCTCCGATAACAGAAGTAACATTTCCTCCAACCTTTATCCTCCAACCATCAATCCTGTTCTCAAACAGATTAGCTTCCTCTATTTCCCCAAAAAAATCTCCTGAATCTGTATAGACTTTGCATCCAACAACTTCACTAACTTTTTTTATTCGCATTTTATTAAATTCCTTTATCCTCTATTACAAAAATTAAACAATTCTATTTAAATAGTTTTCCGTAATAAAAAATATAGTTGGTTAGCAGGTTTTTCTAATTATTTATTATGCAAAATTTTTAATTATAAATTGAACTGAAACGATTCCATAACTAAGCAGCAGAATAACATTTACTAAAGAAAAACTCATCTTAATTTTTAGTTTAGAAAATAATTCTGCGATAAAAGAATGATTATAATTCTTTTTATCAGTAAGAGTATATCCCCTAAGACTCTGCATTAAAGTGGTAAACGGACAGATAAAAGTTATTTGTTTAATTTTTGGATATAAAGCTATGCCCCAAATCAATTGGCTGGTTAAAATAAGAGTTATATACCAAAAATGAAATGTTATTATATTCGGCCAAAATGAAACAGGAACAAAAAAAAGACCAAACCAAATCAGGACCAAAATTAAATGGAAATAAAAGATTAAATTAATTAAGAAATTATCAGGATTCTTTTTTTTCATTAATTGAAAAGAGAATAAATCCTTATAAATTTATTTTAATCCATGCAAACCTTTGTATAATAAACTTTATAAAAAAAACAATCATATAGAACATATGTTAAATAAAAAAGAGATTCTTCAGATTGCATTAGTTGTCATAATTATCACTCTTTCTATAAGTTTATCCTTAGAAATAGCTGAAAACTGGACAAAAATCGGAGGAGTTCTTCTTGCAGTTTCGCTGGTTATCCTGTTAAATATATTTGTCAAAAAGATTGTAGCATATAAATTAGATTCAGAAATTGAAATGAGAATTTGGGAAACAAACATAAAACTTCCTGGAAATAAAAAATTCAGAAATTTTCCTATTGGAGCATTTCTCCCGATAATTTCTAAAATAATTTTTTTCCCATTCAAAAGTTTTGTATGGATGGCTTCTCTTGTTTTTGATGTAAAACCTAGAATTTATAGGGGAGCAAAAAGATATGGATTGTATACTTTTTCAGAAATGACAGAATATCATCTTGGATTAATTGCAGCTTCAGGAATTGTCGTGAGTTTAATCTCAGCAATAGTAGGATATTTTCTTGGATTTCCTCTTTTCGCCAGATTGAGTATTTATTATGCATTCTTTAACATCCTTCCAATATCAGAATTAGATGGAAATAGAATTTTTTTCGGCAGTCTCGTCATGTGGAGTTTCCTTGCATCTTTAGTCTTAATCGGTATGCTTTTTGCAATTTTTATTGTATAAATTCTGCAATAAATCTATAATTGCGGATAAAGAATTATAAATAAATAGTAATAACAAAATAAATGGAATTTTTAAGAGGAATTTCTCCAAGAGAATATCAGCAAAAAATTTTTGAAAAATGCATAGATAAAAATTGTCTTGTTGTTTTGCCAACAGGATTGGGAAAAACCCTGATTGTGCTTATGCTTTCAATTGAAAGGATGAAAAAATTTCCTGGTGAAAAAATTCTTTTTCTCGCCCCGACAAAACCCCTCGTAGAACAGCACCTTAATTATTTCAAAAAACACCTCACTGATTTATTTGCTGAGATGGTTTTGTTCACAGGACAGATAAATTCGGAAAACAGAAAAAAACTCTGGCAAAATTCAGACATTATTTTTTCTACACCCCAGTGCATTGCAAATGACCTGAAAAAAAATTTGTATGATTTAAAAAATGTCTGTTTATTAATTGAAGATGAAGCTCACAGGTGCATAAAAAATTATGATTATAATTTTGTTTCTAAAAAATATCAGGAACAGGCAATACATCAAAGAATCGTCGGATTGACTGCTTCTCCGGGTTCTGACAACAGCAAAATAAAAGAAATTTGCAGAAATCTTTCTGTTGAAGAGGTTGAGTTAAAAACAAGGGAAAGTAAAGATGTGAAATCTTATTTGCAGGAATTAAAATTTGAAAAAAGAATGGTCGATTTTCCGGAAGAATTTGAAACTTTGAGAGAGATACTAAAAAAACTTTTTAATGAATATGTTCAGGAATTAAAAAACCGCGGAGTTTTATGGATAAATCCTTCCAAAACAGGATTGATAGAATTGCAAAAGAAATTAATGGGAACAATCTCAAGAGGAAACAAAAATTATAATTATCTCCTCGCTGTCTCTTCATGTTCTAATGCAATAAAACTTCAGCATGCAATGGAACTTCTCGAAACACAAACGCTTTTAAGTTTTAACAGATACTTAAAAGGATTATTCAAACAGGCTGCAGACAAAAAGAGTAAGGGAGTTATAAAATTAACAGGCAAACCCGAATTCAATTTAATTTACATTAAAACAAATGAATTCCTTTTGCAGGGAATCGAACATCCAAAAATTAAAGAACTTGCAGGGATAGTAAAAGAAGAAATAGAAAAAAATAACAAAACAAAAACCATAATTTTTACACAATTCAGAGACACCGCCTCAATAATTTCAGAGGAATTGGATAAAATTCCTGGAATAATCTCAAAGGTTTTCGTCGGACAAACAAAAAAAATATCCGGCGGAAATTCCACAGGACTTAACCAAAAAGAGCAGAAAAAAATAATTGAAGAATTTTCTTCAGGAAAAATAAATGCTTTGTGTGCCACTTCAATAGGAGAAGAAGGCTTAGATATCCCCGAAGTGAATACTGTTATATTCTACGAACCTGTTCCTTCTGCAATAAGAAAAATTCAAAGAGGGGGTAGGACTGCAAGATTAATGAAAGGAAAACTCATTATGTTGGTAACAAAAAATACAAGAGATGAAAGTTTCTATTATGTTGCAAATGCAAAAGAAAAAAAGATGCACAAGACTATCCAAAACATAAAAGATGAGATGTCTAATAAAAAGAAAGATTTTCAGAAAACTTTTTAATAAGGCATGTTTAAATTACATTATTGCTAATTAATTCCAAAAATGAAAACAATTTATAATATTTTCTCCTCGGGAAAGAAAAATAATTTGCCGGAAAAACCAAAACAAAAAGTAATAATTGATTATCGTGAAAAGAATTCTCTTGTCGTTTCTGAATTAATTTCTCTTGGTTTGGAAATTGAATCCCGTGAATTAAAAGTCGCGGATTATCTTGTAAACAATATTGCAATAGAAAGAAAGACAATTTCAGATTTTATCTCTTCGATGATAAATAAAAGATTAAGCAGGCAAATAGAAGAATTGCAGCAATACAGGGACAAACTGCTAATAATTGAAGGAATTGATGAACAGGAACTTTACTCTGATGATTTGGAAAAAGGTGTCAATGCAAATGCCATTCGCGGTTTTTTGATTTCTATACTCCTGAAATATAAAATCCCGATTATATTCACAAAAAATTATGAGGATACAGCAAGATTTATAGCAGTTCTTGCAAGAAAAAAAGAAACAGAATCTTCCCTGAATGTTTCAAAAAAAAGCTTGAATAAAAAGGAACGCCTTCAGTTCATTCTCGAATCTTTTCCGGGAATAGGACCAAAAACTGCCAAAAAACTTTTGTCAGAATTCAAAACATTAAAAGCAACAATAAATGCGCCGGCAGAAGAATTAAAAAAAATTATTGGTAAAAAGGCAGATGTTTTCAAACTTGTAGAAGAAAATTATTAATGCAAATAGCATCCGACATTTATGGTATATCCTTTTTTCTCTAAATGAATATCAACTTTTTCATTCTTTTTTTGGAAATGTTTTTCCATATATTTTTTTAAAGAAGATAAAACATCATCTTCTGCCCCGTATAATCCTATAATTCTTTCCATCTCAGGATTTTTATTATCCGGACTATTAAAAACCTGAATAAATGTTGTACAAAAATCAACCGCTAAATTTTCTAAGTCCATTAAAACATAATATGCCTAAAACCATTTTTAAAAAAATATATAAAATAAAATATATTTTATTGTGCAAAAATTATATAAAACCAAAACATCTTTGTTCTTTATATTTTCAAACGATAGGATTCTACATTCTCATAAATCGAACCTTTTGAAGTAAGAACAGATTTATTTAAATAAAATCTATCAACATAAAATTTCATCTTTGGAATAATTATCTTATACAAATTTTCAATAAATTCTTTTTTGTCTCTGATTGATTTTACTCTTGCGATTGTCAAATGAGACATAAATCTTTTTTCCTTCATTTGACTTGTTAAAGGCGAATGAAAGGGAACAGAGTGAACTTTTTCAAATAATCCTTTTAATCTTTCATCTATCTGTTCTTGAAGTTCATTGCAATTTTTTAGATGCAACCAGATTATTCTAATAAACTTTTCAGAAAAAAATCCAATAGAATCAATTTCAGTTTCAAAAGGATTATATTTTATTTCCCTTAATCTCTCTTTTACTTCTTCAATTTTGTTTTCATCAACTTCTCCTAAGAATTTTAGAGTTAAATGCAAATTTTCAGGTTCAGTAAGTTTTCCCTTGAATTCTGGAATCTGTTTTTGAATTTTAATAATTTCATCCTTTACATTTTCAGGAATTTCTATAGCAATGAATGTTCTCATATTAAATTAACTCACTTAAAATCTCGGCTCCAAGTTTAACTGTTAAATTCTCTTTATCTTTTTCCGGATTAATCCCAACAATATCAACTGCCCGAAGATTTTTCATTTTTTTTATTCTTTGCATTAGATAAATTATCTGTCTGCTTGTCAATCCCCCGACTTCCTTGTAACCGGTCCCCGGAGCAAAAGCAGGATCAACCACATTAATATCTAAAGAAACATATAATTCCTTGCCACTAGCAAATTCCATTATTGTATCACAAGTGTCCTCTATATCTAATAAAAAATTATTTATTGAAATAGTTTTTATTTTCTTTTCACGGATAAATTTAATCTCATCATTTGTGGAATTTCTTGCTCCAACAACCATAATATTCTCTGAAGGAAATCCGTCATCCGCTAGTTTCCTGAGCCATCTTTCATTCAAAGGTTCTTTTTCAGAATTTATGCAGTTAGCATGAGAATCAAAAACAATAAGGCAGGGATTTTTTCCTAAGATTCTGCAATGTTCTAAAAAAGCTTTTCCTGTAGAATAACTTATTGAATGGTCTCCTCCAAGAAAAATTGTTTTGGGTTTTGTTTCAAATATCTCCAATGAATTTTTATAAATCAGATTATTTGTCAATTTAAAATTTGAATTGTCTACATGAATTTCTTCTATATCCAAAAGCGAAACATCTATGGGAATATTCTGTTCATTTGAATAGATTTCTTCTCTCAGAATTTTCAGAATTGCATTTCCTGCTTTCTCGCATCCTTTTGTTTTTCCTATTGCAGGAATTTTTACTATGAACATTAAAATGATTAAGAATAGAAATTTAAAAAATTATGTAATCATTTTATCAGGCTTGAACCAAATTTAGAGGATAGATTGATAAAGAAAAAACAGGGGTTTTCTTTATTCTGGCACCAGTGCAAAAAAACTATAATTTTTTATTTTCGCTAATTCTTTAACATCTTTCAATTTCACAGACAGTATGTTCTTCTCATAATTATAAAATTCCTTAGCATTCCCTTCGATTTCATGCATAAGAAGATTAACTAACTGTGTCTGAGAATCTTCCATATTTATATGATAATTCCCAATTAGTTGTTCTTTTGTTTGAACAAGTTCTTTTTCTGTGAGCTCTTCTGAAACTTTCTTAAACTCTTCGAGAATTAGTTTTTTGACAATTTCCACATTTTCTTTTATTGTTCCGACATAAATTAAGGTATATGCAAAAGATTTATTTATATCTGAATCTCCCTTCACAGCATATGCAAGATTTCTTTTTTCTCTTATCTCACTAAACAATCTCGAAGACATTCCGCCTGCCATTAGTGTTGCAAGAACTTCTGCAGCATAACTTTTTTTATTTCCTGCAAGCGGCACATGATAAGCAAAAACCAGATTTGCCTGATCAATTCCTTTTCTTGTTTCAATTTTTGTCTTATTTTTTAAGGAAAATTTAGGTTTCGGAACTTTTCCTTT